>DAIDLB010000137.1 GCA_027449725.1 Chlamydiota bacterium | reverse complement strand
TTGATATCAATCCCCCTCTTCATTTTCGCACAGATAACCGCCTCGTGACCAATCCAACAACTTTCTATGTTTTAACTTTGCATCGAAGCGATCTCTTTGGCGGAAAAATGCACGCCATTCTCTACCGCGCATGGAAAGGGAGAGTCAAAGGCAGGGATTGGTACGATTTAATCTGGTATATCCAGAACAAAGTTCCTCTGAATCTCGGCTATCTGGAATCGTGCATGCGCCAGGCAGGAAATCTGAAAAAAAACGATTCTTTGAATCGAAATCAGCTCCTCGATCTGCTTCGCCAGAGGATTCGGGAAATCGATTGGAAAAGCGCCAAAACGGACATGCTCTCATTTATTTCCGACCCCGAGAGGTTGAACATCTGGTCTCCGCAATTTTTTTCGGACCTCATAGAGCAGCTCTTGGTGGAATAGCTATACCGCGCTCGGTCGGAACATGTCAATCCCTCCTGCGCGCAGGATAACGGCTTGCTCCCTTTCCCGTTCCTTGCTATTTTGATTGAGACTCACAAGGACTCACCCCACATGCTGGATTGCGAGCTGAAAAACGGTTGGCTTCAGTTTCTCGAATTCGTCAAAGCCAAATGCGCTCGCGCGGAATTCGACAACTGGATCGATCCGATCCAGCTCGTCTCCTGCACTGAACAGGAAGTCGTCCTCGAAGTGCCGAACATCTTCGTCCAGGAGTATCTCCTCGACAACTACTCCGGCATCCTCCGCGAATTCGTGCCGCTGCGCTCGAATGGCGAGCCGGCCCTCGCATTCCAGATTACAGCGCCTGTAAAATCGAGCGCTCCGCCTAAGGTCGAAAAGCCCGCCCCCGAATCGGAAAACCACACCGACCTTCGCCTCAACCCGCTCTACCGCTTCGAGCATTTCATTGAAGGGCCCTCCAACCAGTTTGTCAAATCGGCCGCCTTCGGCGTCGCCGCAAAGCCGGGGAAAACCTACAACCCCCTCTTCATCCACGGCGGCGTCGGTCTCGGAAAGACGCATCTCCTCCACGGCATCGGCCACTACGTGCGCGAGAATCACAAAAAGCTCAAGATCCATGCGATCACAACCGAAGCGTTCATCAACGACATCATCGACGCCCTTCGAAACAAATCGCTCGACCGGATGAAGCGCTTCTATAGAAGCCTCGATCTCCTCCTCGTCGACGATATCCAGTTCCTTCAAAACCGGCAAAACTTCGAAGAGGAGTTTTGCAACACCTTCGAGACGCTCATCCACCAAAACAAACAGATCGTCATCACGAGCGACAAGCCGCCGTCGCAGCTCAAGCTCTCCGAAAGGGTGGTCGCGAGAATGGAATGGGGCCTCGTCGCCCACATGGGCGTCCCCGACCTCGAGACAAGAGTTGCCATCATCAAGCACAAAGCCGAAAACAAAAACCTCTGCCTCACGAGCCAGGTCGCCTTTTTTATAGCCGAACATATCTACAACAACGTCCGGCAATTGGAAGGAGCCATCAACCGCCTCTGCGCCTATGTCCGTTTCCAAAACGCCGACCTGACGATCGATACCGTTGAAAGGGTCCTGAACGAGCTCGTCCAGTCCTTGCCGCAAAAAAAGATCACCGTTGAATCGATTATCCAAAGCGTCGCGCAAGCATTCGAGGTGCGCGTCAGCGATTTACGCGGAGAATCAAGACAAAAAGAGATCGCCGTCGCCCGCCAGGTCGCCATGTATCTCGCGAAAGAGACAATCGAAGATTCCCTCGCGAAAATCGCCTCTTCCTTCGGCGGAAAAACCCACTCCACGCTGCTCCACGCATGGAAAAAAATCACCGAGCGGATGCAATCAGACGAAATGCTGAAAAAACAGATCCAGATGGTGCAGCGCAATCTCGAAATCGCTTAGTAAAAATTATTTGAGTTGCCTAAATCGCGAATTCAGTTTCATAATTGGATGCCTACCTTATGGAGGTTTTTATGAAAATGAAACTCATCACTGCTCTCTTGACTGCCGCAACCACGCTCGGATTCGCAGCAGATCCGGTTGTCACAACCAACGATCTGCCTCTCGAGGTAAAACAGAGCCTGGCTGACAGCAAAATGGACCGCAACTGGTTTGGCTACATGCGAATGGGCATGGCTGATTCTCGTCCAACAGATGCAAAGCAAGTTCTCCCTGGCCTCGGCCTCGGCGTTCGCTATGATCTTCCTGTAGGCGCGATCGACGTATCCGCTTCGTATACCGGAGTCGATGCATTTGCAGAAGAGTCGACGACTTATTTCTACACCCTGCCGCGCGTATCGTACTTCTATTACGCAACGCCAGCGAAGCAGCAGAGCTTCTACGGCGGCGCAGGACTTGCATTCGGCGGACTGAAAACAACCGATGCAGTAACCTTCAGCGGACTGATCCCTTCTGTCTCCCTCGGCTACGAAATGAACCGCCACGAAAACTGGCGCAGCTTCATCCAGCTCGATGTGAGCCAGCCAGCGTTTGCCACTTCGAAAGATAGTCCTTTCATGAGCCTGGCAAGCATCGATCTCGGCCCTGTGGCTGAATTTTCGGTCGGCTTCGGATACTAATCCAAAAAATTCTCTCCGGAGGCGGTTTTTGACCGCCTCTTTCCTTTTAATCCCCCATCTCGTATCTTAATTAAATCTAAACACAAAGAGACCCTTATGGCAAGTACTGTAGAAAGCCGCCCGCTGGCGCTGCTCTTCCTTGATGTGGAAGGGGTATTGATCAATCAGCACAGTCCCCGAAGCATAGAGAGAGTCGCCGCCTTCGTACGCGACATCCAGGAGGAATGCACCGAGTATGCAAATCCGTTTCTGGTTCCGCCCTCGGACGCATCCAAGCTGCTGAATTTACGGGCAAAAGCACGCTGCCTGTCCCCATTGGCTGTCCGGAACCTGGAAATCCTCATCGAAAACCTCGAAGAATCGATGCGAGTTGCGATCGTCATTACATCTCTCTGGAGGGAAGAGATATCCGCGCAGCAACTCCGCGAACACGTCTTCCGCGATCACTCTTTCAACAAATACATCATCGACAAGATTCCGGATCGTAAGGCTACCGAACTCCGTCAAAGGCACTATCATAAGATCCCCTCGAATGAAAAAACGAACTCAGAGATCTGCATGGAAAAATATGGCTTCGACCTCATCCACAGAAAAGGGAAATTCATCGACTACTGGCTTCGGGAACACTGCGAATCCGTAGACGTCCACAGCTTCGCGATCATCGACGCCGCCAAAGGCGACGCCTTCTCCACGCAAATCAACGCCCGCTATCCCGACAACTTCATCCCGATCAACCCAAATAAACTCTTCACCATCAAAGATGCCCGCCGCTCTTTCGACATCCTCAACACCCCCTTCTCCGGGGAATTTCCCGATCCTGCGACCGTACAACGGCGCTGCACAATTGATGAACTGAAACTCCAACAACATCTCGAAGCCATCCTGCCGGCCTATGACGACACGTCTCCGTTCCGGCGGACCCGTTCAAGCACCTCTAACCTCTGAGAGAGCGCTCTTGCCCTTCACCTGTCCATAAATTGCCATTGCCTCGGCGATCATCGCGCCGGGGTGCTGCAGATTGCTCGGCAGCAAGATCGCATTCCCCTCTTTCGCGAGCTGCCGGAACGCCTCCAGATACTTCTCCGCAACCTGCAAGGACGCTGCCCTCTCCCCTCCCCGCTCTTCCAATGCGCTCGCCAGCATCCCGATCCCGCTCGCACTCGCGCGCGCCAGCATCTCGATCGCCTCTGCCTCGCCAAGCGCCCGGTTCACCCGGTCGATCTTCCCCGCCTCAGACTCCAGCACCACCTTCGCCCTCATCCCCTCCGCCAGGTTGATCTGCGCCTGCCTCTGCCCCTCCGACTCCAAAATCATCGCCCGCTTCTTCCGCTCCGCAGTCATCTGCAATTCCATCGCCTTGCAGATCTCCTCCGGCATCTTGATATCCTTGATCTCATATCTGAGACACCTGATCCCCCAACTCAACGCCGCCTGGTTGATCGCCTCGACAATTTTCGCATTCAAAGACTCCCTCTCCTCAAACGACTTGTCCAGCGGAATCTTCCCCACTTCCGACCGCATCGTCGTCTGTACGAGCTGCAAGACCGCATGCACCGGGTCCTTGACCCCATACGATGCCGCCACCGGATCGACGATCTTCACGTAGACGATCCCATCCAAGATCACGCTGACGTTGTCCTGCGTGATCGCCGTCTGCTCATGCACCTCGATCGCCTCCTCCTTCAACGAATGGCGGTATGCAATCGCATCGACAAACGGAATGATCCACCTTGGCCCCGACTCGAGCACCCGGTTGAACCTCCCCAGCCTCTGCACCACAAACACATGCTGGTGCGGAATGATATGCGTGCCGCGAAACGCAGCAAGCGCAAGGATCAGCACCCAGAAAAACAATAAAATAAGAATCATCTGACATCCTTTTTAAGGGCTCCGCCCTTTTGAAACACATTGTTTTTCTGCTGACGCACCTCGTGCGACAGCATAAAAACAAATAGGATTCTAAAGGACGAAGTCCTTTAGCGGGTTGTTAAGGGCGGAGCCCTTAAGTGGCTACAGCCGGTTCGGGGCGGCGCTGGACGGACCAGAGCGGCGCGAGCAGCAGGGCGGCGGCGGCGACGGTGAGGACGAGGGCGGTGAAGAAGGCTTGCCAGCCGAAGTGCTGCGTGAGGAGGATGAGCGGGTAGCCGGCGACGGCGGCTCCGGCGTAGGCAAAGGTGCCGGTGAAGCCGCTGGCGGTCGCGGCCGCTTTTTTGTGGGCGAGTTCGGCGGCGTGCATCCCGATGATCATCTGGGGACCGTAGACGAGGAAGCCGGCGAAGGCGAAGAGGGCGAAGTCAATGAAGAGAGGGACTGTGGGCGAGAGCCAGAAATAGAGCATGGGAAGGAAGATGCCGAGGGTGAAGAGAAGGGTGACGGGGCCGCGCTTGCCTTTGAAGAAGTAGTCGGAGATCCACCCGGCGGCAATCGAGCCGCAGAAGCCGCCCATCTCGACGAAGACGATGCACGAGCCGGCGACGGGGATGGAGTAGCCTTTGGTTTGGATGAGGTAGAGAAGACCCCAGCAGGTGATCGCCTCGCGGATCATGTAGATGCAGAAGTAGGCGAAGGCGAGATTCCAGAGGTAGCGGTTGGTGAGGACGTACTTGAAGAGAATTTCTTTGATGCTCAGCTCCCGCTCTTTGGGGTGAGAGGCGCTTCCGGCTTCTTTCTTGAAGACTTCGATGGGGGGAAGGCCGACGGATTGGGGGGTGTCGCGCATGAGGGTCATGATGAGAAAACCGCCGGCGACGGCAAGCAGGCTGGGAATGAAGACGGCGGCGCGCCAACCGAAGTAGGTGGCGATGTTGGCGCTGAGGAGGGCTGTGGCCCCAACGCCCAGGCTTGTCGCCGTATTCCAGAGGCCCCACCAGGTGCCGCGCTCTCTTTGGGAAAACCAGTGAGTAAGCTGGCGCGCGCAGGGAGGCCATCCCCATCCCTGAAAAAACCCGTTGACGGCGGTGAAGAAGACGAAGAAGAGAAGCGTCGACGAGAGGCTGAAGAAGAGGGCGGCGATGCCGGTGCAGATGAGTCCGATGGCCATGAAGAAGCGGGGGTTGGAGCGGTCGGCGATCATGCCGCTGAGGAATTTGCTCGCCCCGTACATGATCGATAGGGTGCTGCTCAAGATCCCTACCTGGCTCATGGTAAAGCCTGTTTCCGCCATTAGCGCGGGAAAGACGAACGTCATGCTTCTACGCGTGAGGAGAAAGAAAATGTAGCCGACATAGATGCCGGAAAAGATGCGGGCGCGCCAGTAGCGGTAGGCCTTTCCGATAGACTCGTCGCCTTCGATTTCCTGAGCGAAGGCGGCGGGGCGGAATAATTGCAGGATGTTCATGACGGATCCGATTTAACGATTAAGAACGTATCCGAGTTGTGATTTTCTGTCGATTCTGTACATAGGCTCCTATGGCAAATCCGATGGCGGAGAGAAGAATCTCTACCATTTCTTTGGGGATGGGGAAGTCGATTTGACGGAAGAGGAAAAAGCCCGCGGCTCCAAAGAGCATCGATGCCGCGGCCGGCTCGAAAGTCCGTCGTTTTTTTGCGAAAAGCGCCGCCATGAGAGGGACGAAAAGACAGGCGATGGAGAGCTCGTAAGAGAGCATGAGGACGCCTACGATGCTTGAAAACGCGTAGGAGGCGAAGATCGCGCCGATGCCGATCAGGGCCGAGAGCGCCTTGATTTTGGGCATCGAGCTTTTTGAGGCGAAGAAATCCTCGGAGAGGTTTGAGCCGATCGCGTTGATCAGGGAGTTGGCCGTCGAGAGGATGGCGGCGATGACGCCGCAGCCGACGAGGGCGGCGATGGCAGGGCCGGTCGAGAGCGAGACCGCGCTCATCAATACGGAGCCGCCGCCGCTGCCTCCCCTCATCCCGAAATAGATCGGGATCAGAGCGACCAAAAAGGCGAAGAGCCCCGCGCCGATCGAGGCTTTGGCCAGCGTCTTTGGGGACGAGGCGGCAAAGCAGCGCTGGCCCATGTCTTGTTCGATGAAAGTGAAAAGGAAGGGCAGGAGGAGCCACCCGCAGAATTTTTCCGTCGGCATGTCGAGGGAAGCGCTTTGGATGGCTTCGGGAGCGGTTCCGCCAAAATAGGCGACGGCAAATGCAAAGAGGAAGATGGCGATGAGGAAAAACGCTTGGATGAGATCGGTCGCAATCACCGCCTTCATCCCCCCCATCGACGTGTAGGCGATGAGGATTCCCCAGAAGAGGATGAAGATCCAGGCGTCGTCGACGCCAAGCGAGAGGAGAAAGCGCTTGGAAGCGAGCACCTGGCCGATCAGGATCATGAAGAGGGAGACGATCGAGAGGAGCGAGGCCGCCTTCTTCAAGATTTGGGAGCCATAAACCACTTCGAAGATTTGCGCTACGGTGGAGACCTTGAAGCCCGAAAGGCGCCTGCCGATCCCGCATCCGAGAACGATGAGGCCAAGCACTTGTCCCAGAGGATAGAGGAGGACCCACCAGCCGACAGTTTTCGCCTCCTCAGCCGAGCCGAGGATGAGCCCGCCTCCGACCTGCGTTGCGAGGAAGGTCGCCGTGAGTGGGAAAAAGGGGACGCTTCCGCCTCCTAGATAGTAATCATTTTGGGTCTTCACTCCTTTAGCAGACCGTTTTCCCATCCACCAGCAAGCGGCTTGAAGCAGCAGTAAAAAAAAAATAAATACAGAAATGTTCATTGTTTCTCTCAAATAAAAAATTTTAAAAAAATCGCCGCCTTAGCGACGTGCAAGCGGAAAAGAAATGAGAATCAATGATGGAGATGATGATGGAGGGAAGAAATAGTAGAATTCAGAATGTTTTGAATCATGGACGTCATAAAGCCCTCCTTTGATTTGTATCGTACCGTTCCGGCGACTTTTCCGCAAATAAAGAGAGGATGCGCACTTCTTTAGGATAGGCTGGCCAGAGTGCAGAAAGAGCTTGAGAGAGGGTTTGAAGGGGTCCCTCGAAATCGATGAGCAATAGGGACTCGTTTTCGAGGAGGTCGTCCTTAATCCTGCGAATACGCCAATCGAGAAGACCCGCCCATCGGAGACCGAATTCGGGGGAAAGGCGAATTCCAAGCATGGCGGCGGCGCTCTCCCCGATGAAGCGAAGAGATCGCGTTTTCCCTTTGGCCGGGACAATGGCGATCCGATCGGGAAGGGGCCATCCGAGCCGCCCCCACTGCAAGACCAAAAGCGATGCAGCGATCTCGGCAAACGCGCCGTCGTCTTCCTGGAGCAAAAGCGATCTCCAGGCGCCGGCAACGGGGCTGGGATCGAAGAGGAGCGCGCGAGGCGCTCCGAGAAGAGGCGATGCTACGCACTGCCTGCAGAGAGGGGCGGCGCTTTCCATTTCTACGAAGCAATGTCTACAGCGAACGCTCGGGTCGGGAGGTGCGAGCCACTCCTGGCACTCCGAGCATAGGAGGTTTCTCTCACGCTCCCTGCAAATCGCGCAAATGGGAGGAAAAAGGAAATCGAGCCAATCGTTAAAAATTCGGCTTGTCAGCATATGGGCCATCCAACATACTATTCCCTCCGCTTAAATGGGAGCAAAGATGCGTTTTACATTCCTTTTTTTCCTGGTCTTCGGATTTCTTTTTGCCCAAGAGGACACCATCCGGCAATCGGCCAGTCAGGGCTACCATGAAGAGTTCATCGGCCTTGTGGAGCTGATCTATGGCGAGGGGTTTCTCTCGCAAGGAGGCAACGCGTCGGTCGAACGAATGGTCGCGGGCTGCTCCCTTGAGAACAAAAAGGTTCTGGACATCGGATCAGGGCTCGGCGGGCCCGACATCTATTTGGCGGAAACCTACGCGGCGGACATTACCGGTCTCGAGCCGCAGGAGTGGCTCTATCGGCGCTCGCTTGCCAACCAGGAGTTGGCAAAGCCCAAAAGGTCTCTTCGCTTCGTCCTGATGGATCACCCCGCATCTCTGAGTCAATTTGCTGATGGCTCATTCGATGTCGTCATCAGCAAAGAAACGATTCTGCATGTTCCGATTGAAGTAAAACCGGCGTTCTTCTCCGAAATACTGCGCGTGTTGAAGCCGGGCGGAGAGATTGTGATCCTCGATTGGATGCGCACGCAATTCCCCTACAGTGAAAAGACACAGAAAATGATGGACATGGATGGAGTTGCCTACCACCTCATTACACCGGATCAATACCTGTCTCTCTTGCAAAATGCAGGCTTTTCACAAATTCAATTGGAAAACGTCTCTCCCGAAATAGCGGGTTACTCCCAAGGAAACATCCAAAAAATCGGGGAACTTGAAGATCGAATCACAAAAGACTATGGCCGGGAAGTTTTCGGTTATTGCATCGATAGCTGGGAGTACCAGCGCGATGCATTTGCAACTCAAGAGCTGATGGCCGGCATATTTCGGGCCCAAAAGCCCTATTCTTTTGATTATGACCTCCATCTTGTATCGCTTCCCGGAACAAACGACCGTACTCTGATCTGTTTTCATGGCTATGGCGGCAGCCATAAGATCGCCCAAACGATCCAAAGCCACGGTCTGGCCGATAGCACCCTAGGGGGTATAGTCACGAGGAGGGTTCGTTGATTTTCGGGATTATTTTGGCCTATCTACACGCCTCTCCTTAAAGGGAAGCGCAATTACAGTATGTATATACCGAAAAAAGTTGAAGAATCGAGAAAACCTGATTGATCGCCGAGCTTAAATGCCCTCAGAATTTCGAACAATTTCTACCACACGTTCGCAAAGCTCACTAGAGAGCACAGAGGCCACAGAGAAGGATTAAGATTTTAATCGACGGATTCCTTCCTTCAGAAAAGTTACATTAAAATTGATCAATAGCCCAACTTTACAATTCGATAGTTTTAAA
>DAIDLB010000136.1 GCA_027449725.1 Chlamydiota bacterium | reverse complement strand
CCGGGCGACTTATACAGTTATCTTTGCGAAAACAAAGAACTCTTCAGCTCGATTCAGAGCTACCAGCAGCCTATATTGAAATAAATACCGAGATTCTAAAAAGCAAAGCCCTTAAAAGTTAATCGACTCGCCGGGCTCAAGGGGAAGGAAGCTCTCGAAGGGGAGCTTGCGCTCGCGCATGGCGAGATAGAGATCGTAGGGAGGCCTTTCCGGTGGCTCGTCGGAAAGGAGGAACGTCTTCCAGTGCATGCCGAGGCTGAGGCGGGAGTTGACGTCGCAGTGGATGGCGACAGCCTCAAACGGGCTGATATGGACGGGCTGCATGAACGGCTTGGGGACGTAGGTGCCGATGGGGATGAGGCTGAGGTCGATGGAACTCCAGCGCTGGCCGATTTCTTTGAATTGAACGGGATTGTAGCCTGTGTCTCCGACGAAATAAAAGGTTTTGCCTTTGATTTCGACGACGTATCCGCACCAGAGGGTTTTGTTTTTGTCCCAGAGGGTCCGTCCGGAGAAGTGTTGGGCAGGCGTAGCCGTGATGCAAAGATCGGCGGTTTGGTAGGTGCCGCCCCAGTCGAGTTCGACGACATTTTCAATGCCGCGGCGCCGGAACCACCGCTTGACGCCGCGCGGCACGACGAAGAGAGTATCGGGATAGCGTCGATAGATCTCGCGGATGCTTTTGGCGTCGAGGTGGTCGTAATGGTTGTGGCTGAGAAGGACGATGTTGATCTCCGGTAGGTCGTTCAGAGATAACCCGGGCGGGTGGCGTCTCCGGAGAAAAGAGACCGGCACCGGCGAGCAGTGGGAGCTGAAGAGAGGGTCTGTCAAAAACGAGGTCCCCTCGACCTGGATTAGATAGGTGCTGTGCCCGAGCCAGGTAGCGCTCGGACGGTTGGGATCGAGTGCAGCGGAGTCGACCGGATAGAAGAAGTCGTCCGGCGGCGGCGGACATTTTTCTTTCTCATCGTAATAGCCTGACTGCCAAAGAGCAAAATCCATAAGCCCCCGCTTAAGATCGCGAGTATGCGGATTTACAAATCGCCCTCGAATTTGTTCAGGATTTCGGAAGTCCATATCTCATCTTAATTCCATCTAATTACCAAGTTACATCTAATCAAAATTACAAACAATGTAAATTTAAAAACACCAGCAATTATTGACCTTAGAGAAAAAATCAGGCGCTGTGATAACATCGAATTCTATGTCACAGTCCAACTTGACCCGTTTTCCGGAAGGGAGCATCCGGGAGATCTTTTCGATCTCATTTCCTTTGATGATCTCCTCTTTCGCATCGCTACTGATGATCTTTACGGACAGGCTTTTCCTGGCGCGCTACTCGCTCGACGCTCTGAACGCCTCGGTGAATGCGGGGACGCTTGCCTGGGCGCTGATGGGCGGCGTCGGCATGATCACTGCGATGGCGGAGGTCTTTGTCGCGCAATACAATGGAGCCGGCCTGCAAAAGCGGCTCGGCGTCCCTGTCTGGCAGATGATCTGGTTTGCCCTCTTCTCTTTCGCCCTCTTCCTTCCCCTCGCCATCGGCGCCCCCTGGGTCTTCGCCGGCGACCCGAACAGCGACCTCGAGGCGGTCTACTTCCGCTGGCTGATGATCTTCGGGCCGAGCTACGCGATGATGACGGCCTTCGCAAGCTTTCTCATCGGCCGCGGCAGGACAAAGATCCTGATCGTCCTGTCTCTCGTCGCCAACGTGATCAACACAACACTCGACTGGCTCTTCATCTTCGGCCTCCCCCCCTACATCCCCGAGATGGGGGTCAAAGGCGCGGCGATCGCGACCTGCCTCGGCTACGTCTTCCAGACCGTCATGCTTGCCCTGATCTTCTTCCGGAAAAAATACCGCGAGACCTACGGCACGAGCCGCTGGCAGCTCAACATGCTGGAGATGCGCAAGTGCCTCCGCATCGGCTTTCCCCAAGGGATCTTCTACGGCCTCGAGATCTTCGGCTGGGCCGTCTTCTACTGGATGATGACCGCTCTCGGAAAAACCCACATCACCATCTCCAGCATCTGCCAAAGCCTCGTCATCCTCTTCTCCTTCTTCTTCGACGGCCTCAGCAAGGGCATCGCCGCCGCCGCCGGCAACTTCATCGGCTCCAAGCGCTTCTCCCTCGCCGTCCAAACCCTCCGCTCCGCCCTCATCCTCCAGCTCGCCTTCATCTTCCTCATCGGCCTCTTCTTCTTCGCCTCCCCCGAAAAGCTGATCCAGATCCTCTTCTTCGAGCATCTAGACACACCCTCCCCCGCCCTCGATCCCACGCTTATGAGCGCTCTCCGCACCTGCATGGTCTTCACCTTCATCTACATCTTCTTCGAAGGGATCCGCTGGATCTTC
>DAIDLB010000135.1 GCA_027449725.1 Chlamydiota bacterium | reverse complement strand
TACCTTCGTCACTTCATTGGCAAAGCCCCAGAAAAGGACCGTCAGGATCATCGTACTCCATAGGTCCGACATCACATAAAAGGCGGTGAAGGTCCAGTTGCGCAGAAGCGAGATGAGCCCCTTGCAGCCTGTAGGCAAAATGGCCTGGAGCCTGTCGGCCAGGGCGTGGGGATGGAGAGCGTCGCGAGCGGGATAGAGGACAAAGGCGAAGAGGAAGAAAAACGAGATGAAGATCCCGATCATTGTATAGAATACTCTTTCGCGGCTATAGCGGTTGGTGAGGCGGGTGAAGAGGAAGGTCAAGCCAATAGCCATTGGTAAGATCGCCCACACTTTGGCAAATGGCAGCGCTTCCGCTCCCGATTCGTGCGCCGTGACGATCAGGGAGTCTTTGAAGGCGCGGAGCAGGTTGTAATTGAAAGTGATAAGAAAGAAAATGAGGAGCATCGGGAGGAATTTTTTTAGCTCGGAGCGCTCGACCGGCCAAAAAAAGGCGCGCCACTTGCCAAAAAGTGATTGCGTGTCTAAAGCCATTCCACCCGTTGTATTGCGATTTAATTATAGTCCTTTTTGTTTAATAAGCAATCAGAGAATGAGCGTAAATTTTTATTTGTTGCCAAGGGTGGCGAGGGGGTTCAAAAAATGAAACCGGTATACTTGATTACGCCGACCGGAGACAGGCCGGAGTGTTTTAAGCTTTTAACCAAGTATGTTTTAGAACAAACCTATCAAGATCCGATCGTGTGGGTCATCGTAGATGATGGAAAAGTGCCGTTAGAAATCCCCGTCGAGGTTCCCTCCCATATCGCCCTGGACGTCGTTCGGCCTAAACATTCTTTGTCAAAAAATTCCAATACGCAAGCGGCAAATATGCTTTCCGGGTTGGAGCGTGTGCAGGAGGGCGCCCCTGCTTTGATCTTTGAGGATGATGACATCTACCTCCCGGGGCACATTACAAATGTCGTGGCGGCACTCGAAGCCTATGACTTGGTCGGGGAACGGGTTTCTCGTTATTATAACGTAGCGACAAAGCGCTATCGTGAGCGGTCGGAAGTATGGCGAGCTTCCATGTGCAGCACAGGCGTTAAAGGCTCGGCGTTCGAAGCCTTGTACGAAATATGCGCTACGCACCTTTCCTGTTTAGATGTCCACTTGTGGTTCAATTATAAGGGTTCTAAAAAACTTTTAAATACCCGCAATGTCATTGGGATCAAAGGAATGCCGGGAAGGCGCGGTATAGGGACAGGGCACGAAAGCTCGTTCGGGAGGCCGGGGCCGGATGTTTTATCTCGTTGGGTTGGTCCGAAAATTGCAGCGCAGTACGAAAGTTATATGCAAAGTCGAGCTTAGAGACTATTTGGTTCTTTGGAAGTGCCCTAAAGTGAGTAGTTTGTGAAAATTGCTACCCATATTGCAAAATATGGACTATATTTTGCGTAATAGGGTGCAGATATGTATGAACGATTTTTTACCCCGCCCGATCATCAAAGTTTTTTCCTTTTTGGCCCTCGGGGCACAGGGAAATCCACTTGGCTGAAGGCTCATTATGCGAATGCTTTCTGGATAGACCTTCTCGATCCTGAAGCCCTTCGAACCTATTTGGCCTACCCTGAAAGGCTTAAAGATATTTTGAAAGAAGCGCCCCAGTATAAAACCGTCGTGATCGATGAGGTGCAAAAAGCTCCCGATCTTCTCAATGTTGTGCACAGTTTGATTGAAGAGAAGAAAGGTTATCAATTCATTTTGACGGGGTCGAGTTCAAGAAAACTGAAAAAACAGGGTGTGAATCTCCTTGGCGGAAGAGCTCTTTTGCGTCACATGCCTCCTTTTTTTGCGAAAGAGCTTGGCAAATCTTTCGATCTTCCTCGCCAGTTGGGATGGGGCATGCTGCCTCTCGTTCTCGATTCAAAGAATCCGGAAGAGGTGCTGCGCGCATATGCAGGCATTTACTTAAAAGAAGAAGTACAGGCAGAAGGGATCGTGAGAAATATTGGGGACTTTGCCCGCTTTCTTGAAACAATGAGTTTTTCTCACGCTCAGATTCTCAATGCTTCAAATATTTCAAGGGAGTGCCAAATTCCTCGAAAAACGGTAGATAGCTATTTGTTAATATTGGAAGATCTTCTTCTTTCTTTCCAGCTACAGGTTTTTTCAAGAAAAGCAAAACGGGTGCTGAGCCATCAAACCAAGTTTTATTATTTTGATGCGGGAGTCTTTGCTTCTCTTCGCCCTAAAAATCTCTATGATGTGGAGACGGAACAAGAGGGTCCCGCATTGGAAGGGCTGGTTGCTCAGCATTTAAAAGCGTGGGTTGATGCGCAATCCTCCCCTCACCAACTTCACTTTTGGCGGACCAGTTCGAAAGTCGAGGTTGACTTCATTGTGAGCGGACCTTCCTGTTTTTTTGCCATTGAAGTTAAAAACAGCCGGGCGATTCATCCAAGCGATATTCGGGGCCTTGAAACCTTCAAAGAAGATTATCCGGCAGTCAAACTGCTCTTGCTGTATAGAGGAAAGCACCGGTTGAAACAGAGGGATGTCTTATGCGTTCCCGTAAATGAATATCTGCTCAACATTCACCCTTCCTCGCCTCTTCCGGAATAATTGCTGAGGGCGTCGATTCCGGGGAGGCGGCCGAATTCGAGAAACTCGAGGGAGGCGCCTCCGCCGGTCGAGAGGTGGGCGAAGCGATCTCCCAGCCCGAGACCCTGGATGGCGGAGATCGAGTCGCCGCCGCCGACGATGACCTTGCCCCTCAGCATGGCCAAAAAGGTGGCGAGATCTCTTGTGCCGCTGTGAAATGGGGGTTTTTCGAAGACGCCGACGGGGCCGTTCCAAAAGACCGTGGCAGCGCCCGCCAGCTTTTCTTCCCACGCTTCGACTGTTTCAGGGCCGATGTCCATTCCGATCCACCCTTCGGGAACGCTATCGGAGAAGAGGGAGTATTTTCCTTTATTGGAGGCGGCGATGTCGATGGGAAGGTAGATGGGCAGGGAGTATTTTTCCGCTTCCTCCAAAATTACTTTCGCTACGGGGATGTCGGCCGGATCGCAAAGGGAGCTGCCGATCGAAATTCCTTTTGCCTTGAAAAAGGGAAACGCCATCCCGCCGCCGATGTAGAGGGCGTCGATGCGGGAGAGGAGGTTTTTAAGGACGCCCGCTTTAGACGACACCTTGGCCCCGCCGATGATCGCGTGAAAAGGCCTCTTTGGATTTTCCAGGAGGGGGCCGAGGAACGAGAGTTCCTTTTCTATGAGGAGGCCCATTGCGGCCTTGCCGGGGAAGCGGGATGCGATGAGGGCTGTCGAGGCGTGGGCGCGGTGGGCGGTGCCGAAGGCGTCATTGACATAGACGTCGCCGAGCCTAGCCAGCTTTTCGACAAAATCCGGCTCTTTTTCCGAATCTTCTTCACCGGGATGGAAGCGGAGGTTTTCAAGCAATAACACCGATCCGGAGGTTGCATGAGATGCAAGCGCTTCGACGGCGGGACCGACCGAGTCGGGGGCTAAGGCCACCGGAGTTCCCAGAAGTTCGGAGAGGCGCCTGGCGCAAGGGGCGAGAGATTCTTTTTGATTGGGGGTGCCCTGAGGGCGGCCGAGGTGGCTCATCAGGATCAGGACTGAGGGATGCCGCTCGAGGATATTTCGGATCGAGGGGAGGGCGGCCCGGATGCGCGAGTCGTCGGCGATCGAGCCGTCGGAGCGAAGAGGGACATTGAAATCGACGCGCATGAGAACGCGCTTTCCCTCTATAGGGAGATCGGCGAGTTTAAGTTTGGCCATAAACGAATACTAACTACGAATCCCCGAGGGAGCAAGAGGAAAAGAAAAAACCTCCTTGAGAGAGGACTCAAGGAGGTTTCAAACGGGCTTAGATTACTTGCCGCTCAATGAGAGCAGATGGTCGACAAAACGACGGGTCTACCGATCCGCTGTCAAAAGACCGGTTAGCTCATAAAGACCGGCCCCTCCATATCGAGGAAAGAGCGTTGCTGTTCATGAAGCACGTCTAGTGCGTCTGCACGGATCGCTGCCTGTTCGGCATCCATCCACGCCTTCTCGGCGATCAGGAAATCGACGGGCGACATCTGAATGTTCGGACAGGTCGTCGGCAGGTTGAACGCCGGTTGATAGGGCTGCGAAGCAGGAGCGACAGCTTCCCATGCGCTATTGGCCAGGTTGGCGAGCACTCCAACCGGATCGGCGTTTGCGGCCCACTGCGTCCAGCTTTCAGCTGTCTCGCCCCAGGCCGTATCGTTGGCCCAGTTTGCAAAACTTTTTTCTGCTGCATCGGGAAAATTTGCGACCCCATTCCAGACCGAGGCGGCAAAAGTTCTCGCCTGAGTTTGGACCAGTTCTCTTTCTTCCGGAGACATTTGGCTCCAGCGGTAGGCGCCGATGACGGCCGCCGTTGCTGCAAACGCCAAACCGACGAGGTTGCGGGTCCGTGTTATTGAGGAACCTGCAGACGCTTTCTTCTCTTCCGTCTTGACGACTTCCTCATCGGGGATGAGTTTCACGTCATTCGGGATCTCGTCGTTTTTCAGCTGTGTGATCAATTTCCTGACCGGCTTCGACGGGGCGAGTTCGGCAACGTCTTGCACTTCATCTTCATCATTCTCTGGCACATGCAGGCCGGGTTCGCGAAGAGCGAGTCCGGTCGTGAGCAGTGCTGCTCCTCCTGCCAAGGCTAGCTTCGGAGAGGGAAGCGGAACTTGGGGA
>DAIDLB010000134.1 GCA_027449725.1 Chlamydiota bacterium | reverse complement strand
CGAAAAAAAAAAGCGCGCCCGTAGAAATCCAGTACCGCCTCATTGATAGCAAAGAGGAGTTGTTCCGTCTTTTGGATGAGCCGGAGCTCTGCATCGACACCGAGACGACCGCCGAACACCCGATGCGGGCCGAGCTCGTCGGGATCGGGTTCGCCGCCAGGCCGGGCCAGGCGTTTTATCTGCCCTGCAACGGGAGTCTCGGGGAGGAAAAGACGCTAGCGGCGCTCAGGGAATTTTTCCTCCGGACCAAAGCTCGTTTTTACGGCCATAACCTAAAATACGACTGGCACATCCTCCGCCATGTCGGGATTGATTTGCAGGCGATCTCGTTCGACACCCTGCTCGCCTCGTGGCTCCTCTCTCCCCATAGCCGGAAACACAACCTCGACGACCTCTCCTTGGAGCGCCTCCAAATCGCGAAAATTCCGATCCGGGACCTCCTCGGCAAAGGCAAACAAGAGATCACGATGCGGGAAGTGCCCGTAGAAAAGGTCAAAGACTACTGCTGCGAAGATGCCGACTGCACCTGCCGTCTCAAAGAGCTCTTTTCCGAAGAGCTGAAGAAAAAGGACCTCGAAAAAATCTACTACGACCTCGAACTGCCCCTCTTGCCTGTGCTGGCCAAGATGGAGCGGCGCGGGATCTTCCTCGACGAGGATCTCCTCAAAGAGCAGGGGGCGAGGTTCGCGAAAGGACTTGCTCAATTGAAGATCCAGATCTTTGCGGCGGCAGGCGAAGAGTTCAACCTCAACTCACCCCTTCAACTCGGCAAAATCCTCTACGACAAAATGGGACTTAAGGCCCCGGGCACCTCGACCAACGCGCAGGTCCTCGAAGAGCTCGCGGAGAACCACCCGTTCGTCCAGTACATCCTCGACTACCGGACACTCGAAAAATTGCGCTCCACCTATGTCGAAGCGCTGCCGGAGGCTGTTGACCCGAAGACAGGGCGGATCCACTGTACTTTCAATCAGTCAGGGACGGCGACGGGGCGCCTGTCGTGCCAAAACCCCAATTTACAAAACATCCCGATCCGCGGCGCCGAAGGCAAGAGCATCCGCGCCTGCTTCAAACCCCAAAAAGAGGGGTGGAGCTATGTGTGCGCCGACTACTCGCAGATCGAGCTTCGCCTCCTGGCCCATTTCAGCGAAGATCCGGAGCTTTTACGGGCGTTCCAGTCCGGCGAAGACATCCACCGCCACACCGCCGCGCTGGTCTTCGGCACCTCGGATGTAACGCCCGAGATGCGCGCGCAGGCCAAGGCGGTCAACTTCGGCATCCTCTACGGCCAGGGCGCTTACGGCCTCTCGAAGCAGACGGGCCTCTCTTTTCGCGAAGCCGACGACTTCATCAAGAAATATTTTGAGAGATACCCGCGCGTCGAAGGCTACATCGAATCGTGCAAGGAGGCGGCGAGAAAAACAGGAATGGCTGTCACGCTGACAGGGCGCAAACGGCCGATCCCCGAGATTACGAACAAAAACCCCCAAATCCGCGCCGCAGCCGAGCGTCTGGCCGTCAACACGCCGCTCCAGGGGACGGCGGCAGACCTCATCAAGAGAGCGATGATCGAGATCGACCGGGTCTTTGAAGAGAGAAGGCTTGCCGGCGGGATGATCCTGCAGATCCACGATGAACTGGTCTTCGAGGTGCCGGACGGGGAAATCGAGACGACCCTGCTGCTTGTCAAAGAAAAAATGGAGACGGCGCTCCGGCTCAACATCCCCCTTGAAGTCGCAATTGGTGTTGGCAAAAATTGGAGCGAATGCTAAAATTAAAAAAAGTTGCAGTCACAGGTGGGACAGCAAGCGGAAAAAGTACCGTTTGCAAGGTTTTTCAAAACCTGGGAGCCGTTGCAGTTGATGCGGACGCGATCGTCCATGAGCTGCTCTCGTCCGATGCCGATCTCGGTCAACAAATCATCCGCCTACTTGGAAACGAAGTTCTCGAAAGCGGGAAACTAAGCCGGCGGCGAATAGCTGACAAGGTTTTCAAAGATCCGGAAATTCTACATGCTCTTGAACAGTTGCTGCACCCGGCAGTGCTCCGAAAAATCGACCAGGCCTATCAGAAAGCCCGCGAGAGCGGAAAGACAGGTCTTTTCGTTGCGGAGATCCCCCTCCTCTATGAGATCGGCGCTGACGCCTCTTACGATGCCGTCATTGCCGTCCTTTCGAAGGAAAGCCGGCGGCGGTTCCATTCGGAAGAGGAGTATGACCGGCGGATGAACAGGCAATGGCACCCGGACGAAAAAGCGAGATTGGCAGACCATGTGATCCAAAACGATGGATCGCTGGACGAGCTGAAACGCAAAGCAACCGAGTTATATAACATTCTTAAACCCAAAGAAGGATAGAGGTTTTCTTCCCATGAATCACGACCAGCAGACCGAGCAGAATATGGACTCTCCGCAGGCAAATCCGGCAAGTGGATTTGACACTGTCACCAAGATCTCCGATCTGCAGCGCATGAATATCGATCAGTTGCAGGCTTACGCGAGAAATATCGGCCTTAGACACACCGGCTCGCTCCCAAAATCGCAAGTCGTCTTCGAGATCGTCAAAACGATCTCCGAGAGGCCGAACGAGGTCCTCTTCGGCGAAGGTGTTTTAGAGATTTTGCCCGACGGCTTCGGCTTCCTCCGCTCCCCCAACTACAACTACCTCCCTTCTGCGGAAGACATCTACGTCTCGCCGGCCCAAATCCGCCGCTTCGATCTCCGGAAAGGCGACACTCTCCTCGGAACGATCCGCTCGCCCAAAGAAAAAGAAAAATACTTCGCGATGCTCCGCGTCGACCGGATCAACGGCAAGACCTTCGAGCAGTCGCGCGAGCGGCTCCTCTTTGAGAATATGACCCCCCTCTATCCGGATGAGCGCCTCGTGATGGAGACGACGAAAGAGCGCCTCTCGACCCGCGTGCTCGATCTGGCCGCGCCGATCGGCAAAGGGCAGCGCGCCCTGATCGTAGCGCCCCCAAAATCGGGGAAAACGGTCCTCATGCAACATATCGCCAACGCGATCGAGACGAACAACCCCGAAGTGGTCCTAATCGTCCTCCTCATCGACGAGCGCCCCGAAGAAGTCACCGACATGATCCGGAGCGTCAAAGGAGAGGTCGTCGCCTCCACCTTCGACGAACCGCCGGAGCAGCACGTCCGCATCGCCGACATGTGCATCGAAAAAGCGCGCCGCATGGCCGAGAGCGGCTATGACGTCGTCATCCTCCTCGACAACATCACCCGCCTGGCCCGCGCATACAACACCGTCCAGCCCCACTCAGGCAAAATCCTCACCGGCGGCGTCGACGCCAACGCGCTCCACAAGCCGAAACGCTTCTTTGGCGCAGCCCGCAATATCGAGCAGGGCGGCTCCCTCACCATCATCGCGACAGCCCTGATCGACACCGGCTCCCGCATGGACGAGGTGATCTTCGAAGAGTTCAAAGGCACGGGCAACATGGAGCTGGTCCTCGACCGGCGCCTCGCCGACCGCCGCATCTACCCGGCGATCGACCTGATCAAGAGCGGAACCCGAAAAGAAGAGCTCCTCTACCACCCGGGCGAGCTGGAGAAAATCTATCTCCTCCGCCAAGGCGTAGCCGACCTCACCCCCGTCGACGCGATGAACCTCCTCCTCTCCCGACTGAAGAAAACCGGCAGCAACGCCGAGTTCCTTCTCTCGATGAAGGACTAAGTCGCCTCCCCTTTGGGGACTCCGTCCCCAAGCCCCTGTTAAAGGGGCAAGCCCCTTTAAAATCCCCCGTTTTTTTGATCCACTCCGTGGAACAAAAAAAAACAAGGGGGTTCTAAGGAGACTCCGTCTCCTTAGCAGGGGGCTTGGGGGGACGGAGTCCCCCAAGTCTGTTATTTCTTCTTATACTTTTGCTTGACGGCGCGGAGCTGCGGGTCGATCTTAACTCTCTCCTGCGGGCTGATCCGGTCGATGAAGAGCACGCCGTTGAGGTGGTCGTTTTCGTGCATGATGACGCGGGCACGGAACTGGGAGACGGCCTCTTCGATCCACTCTCCGTTGAGCTTTTGGTAGCGGATCTTGATGGCGGCGGGGCGGGTCACATCCATGTGGATGCCCGGGATGGAGAGGCAACCTTCGGACATCACAGCGGTTTCTTTGGACGGCTCGGAGATTTGCGGGTTGATCATCACCTCGGGTGGGCCGAAGCTCCACTTTCCGTCAGGCTGGACGAATTCATCGCGGATGATGAAGATGCGGAGCAATTTCCCCACTTGGGGAGCGGCGAGACCGACTCCGTTGTGCTGATCGATCATCGTCTCGATCATATCTTCAGAGAGTTTTATGATCTCCGGCGTGATTTGATGGATCGGCTGCGCTTTTTTGCGCAATACGGGATCGTCGTAATAGCAAAGAGGGAGGATCATTCGGCACTTTCAACGGGCGCAGCTGTTGCGGTGGAAGGAGCTCTTCCGAGGGAGGCTCCCCAAAGGGAGAGGACCAGGCAGCCGATGAGGAAAAAAGCGCCCAGGTAGGCGGTAAAGCGCTTGAGAACTTCCGCTGTCGAGGTTCCAAAGAGGGAGTCGCCCGAGTCGCCGCCAAAAGACGCGCCGAGGCCTAAGCTCTTCGCTTCCTGGATGAGGATGGTTGCGCTCAAGAGGAGGCAAAGGAGCAGGAAGAGAAAAAGTAATACATAAAATAAAAAGGTCATCAGATTCCTTCACACTGTTGAATGATTTCGGCCAGCGTTTCCGGATCGAGGGCCGCTCCGCCGACAAGAACTCCGTCGATATCTTTTTCCGAGACGAGGCTGCGGACATTTTCCGGCTTGACAGAACCGCCGTAGAGGATGGAGATTTGTCCGGCCTTTCGCTTGCCAAAGAGGTCGGCCAGACATGCGCGGCAAAAGGCATGGACCTCTTGGGCCATCTCCGGGGTCGCGTTTTTTCCGGTACCGATCGCCCAGACAGGCTCGTAGGCCAAGATCACCTCGCCCGCCTTCTCTTCAGGAACATCTGCCAAAGCCGTCTCGATCTGTCGTTTCAGGACTTCTTCCGTTTCTCCTCCGCTCCGCTCATCAAGCGTCTCGCCTACGCATAGGACGGGACGGAGATCGTCGGCCAAAGCGCGGAGCACCTTGCGGTGGATAAACGCATCGCTCTCGCCGAAGATGCGGCGCCTTTCCGAGTGACCGAGAAGGACAAACGTAGCCCCGGCTTCTTTGAGCATGAGCGCTGCAATCTCGCCTGTAAAGGCGCCGTCGCGGGCGTCGTTCATGTTTTGCGCTCCCACCTCGAGCTTCGCCTGGCGGGCAGAGGCTGCGGCGGAGGAAATGGAAGTGAAGGGAACCGCCAGAAAAACAGACGCTTTGCACCCCTCGATTTTCGAGAGGAGGTGCTCAATGTAGTTGGACGCCTCGCGAGACGTCTTGTACATCTTCCAATTCCCGATAACGATCAGATCTCTGGCCATAAACTAAACTTTCTTTGAAGATAAAGAGCATACAGACTTTCATTTTTTCCGGCAATGCGATAGCATGACTCGCTATGTTCCAGCCCCCTGTATTGTCCGTTTCCGAGTTGACAGCAAACATCCGCTCCGTGTTGGAGCCGGCGTTTAAGACCGTCTCGGTCCGCGGCGAGATCAGCAACTTCAAGGCGCAAGCCTCCGGCCACCTTTATTTCAGCCTCAAAGACGCCTCCTCGCAGGTGTCGGCCGTCCTCTTCCGCGGCAGCGCGGCGGGACTGCCCCGCATGCCGAGGGACGGCGACCAGGTGGTCGCAAAGGGCGAACTGAGCGTCTATGTCCCCCGCGGCTCCTACCAAATCATCGTCCGCGAACTGCAGTTTGCCGGCCAGGGCGAGCTTCTCCTCAAGCTCCAGCAGCTCAAAGAAACGCTTGCCGCCCGCGGCTGGTTTGACGTTGCGCATAAAAAGCCGCCCCCTCCCCTCCCCAAGCGGATCGGCGTCGTGACGAGCCCAACGGGCGCCGTGATCCAGGACATCCTCAACGTCTTGACCCGCCGCTTTGCCGGCTTCCGGGTGGTCCTCAACCCGGTCAAGGTACAGGGCGAAGGGGCGGCGGCGGAAATCGCCAAAGCGATCGATGAGATGAACCGCTACGATTTGGCCGACGTGCTGATCGTCGGGCGGGGAGGCGGCAGCATCGAAGATCTCTGGGCCTTCAATGAAGAGATCGTCGCCAAGGCGATCTTCGAGTCGAAGATCCCGATCCTCTCGGCGGTTGGCCACGAGACCGATTTCACCATCGCCGACTGGGTCGCAGACGTCCGCGCTCCCACCCCCTCGGCCGCAGCCGAGCTGGTCATCAAGGAAAAGGCGCAGCTTTTAAAAAATCTGGAAACAGCCGCACTGCAGGTCAAAAATTCCCTAGACACCCTCCTTCGCCGCCTCCGGGAGCGGCTGAGAAGCCTGCAAATCCATCCCATTCTGGCCCATCCCTACTCCCTCCTGGCGCTGCCGGCCCAAAAACTCGACGACCTACGCCAAAGCCTCGACCACTTGCGGCCATCAAAACAGCTCGCGGCCATGCGCTCCCAGCTGGCGACAAACACTCTTCGCCTCGAGGAGACGATGCGCGCCATTCTTTCCCTGAAAAGGCGCGCCTTCTCTTCCGAGGCGCTTTTGCAAAACCTGGAAGCCCAAGAGCTCCGCCTCCTCTCGTCCAAGCGCGATCTCTTAGGGCGGCTCCAATCGTCCCTCGAATCGCTCCACCCGAAAAATTTACTGCAAAAAGGCTACGCCATTCTCTTTGCCGAAAAGGGCGATTCGATTATCCTTTCAGCGAAAGAACTAGAGCCCAATCAAACCTTTACAGCCAGGCTTGCGGATGGAACGATCCGCGCTGCGGCTTTACAAATCAGTGAGACGCCGGATGGACCACACCTTTGAATCCGCTTTTGAGCGCCTGGAGCAGATCCTCGCGAAGATGAACACCGGAAAAACAGCTCTGGACGAGTCGCTCAAACTCTTTGAGGAAGCAGATAAGCTGATCCGCTTCTGCTCGGAAAGGCTCACCTCCGCCGAGCAAAAGGTCGAGATGCTGATCAAAGGAAGAAATGGGGAGATTGCCGTCAACGAAGCCCGGCAGCCTCAAACCCAGCCCTATTCGCGTCACACAGAGAGCAGCGGCTGCCCTTTTTAACGCTCTTTTTTCAAAAAATTTGCATATAATTATTGCTTAGAGCAGACTCTCCTCCCATTCCTAACCTAAAGGAGGAATTAGTATGTCGGCATTAGCACCCCTTTCCCCACATTCAGTCTATCCCTCTAGATCCAGCGCAGACTCTGTCAATCTATTCTACTCAAGATTAGATGATACGATGCTTCAACTGGGTCTTTTAGAAAAAAACTGGAACAATCCTCTCTGGGTTGAGTTAGTTGACTTTGTTTCACAAGACGTACTAAATGACATTTACTCAAAAAAAGAAGACGTCATCAAACTGTTCGGGTTGTTGAAACCAAACGAAGCTCGTTGCTCTCTTAGCGAACGGGCGCTGGAACGAAAGGTCTCGAACTTAGTCGCTCAGGGTTTTAGCGAGGGTCAAGCCATTGCTCTGGTAGAAAGAGAAGCGGATTGCCAATTTCACTTTACTTCCCGAGAAAGGCCAAAAAATTACAACCGTCTCGTACAAAAGCTGGCCGATCAAGAAGAAAGTATTAAAAAAGGGTGGACACCCCGTTATTTCCAGGCATACAACGATCTTCTTGCCTTCAGCATTCCATTAACAAATCTGAAACAAGACCTCTCAAAGGTTGTATCCCACCTCACATCCACTGCGCAGCAGGGCGGCGGATGTATAGAACTCAGAAAAAATAAAAACACTCATATGGAGAGCATAGAGAATGGAAAGTACACAGACATCGTACAATTCGCCTATGTCTATCTTCCCAACATCGGGATCGTCGAGTTTCAGCTGCTGCACCCATTTGCCCGCTATACATTTACTCGCAATTCAGAACTGCGGGAAAATCCGGCGCTCAAAGCAGTGATGCCAAACCTCTTTGCCAACAAGTTTTACGACCTGGTAAAAACCTTTATACTCGACGATGCGAACGGCTGTTTTGCGGGCGATCAGAATGCTCGAAATATCCGGCATCAGGAGATCCTCGACCGAGCTGTCGCACTCCATCAAAGTTTCGGAAACGGAGAAATCCCCCAAGATCTGAAAGACATCCTTTTGAATCTGTAAAAGCTTCTTTTCGAAGGGGGATTGGCGACTGCCAATCTCCCAAAATCATCCCGAAATGCATTCAAAATTTGGGCGGGGCAGAGGAGCATGGATGATCATCTGTTTTTTGTTGCCGATCCTCTCAAACCCAAGCCCGAGAAGAGCTGTCCTCAAAGAGGCTTTGATTTCATCTCCGAGCTTGAAACCTTCCAAGGTGCCGTCGCTATCTTCAATATCCCTAAAAGAAACCCATTTGGCACACCGAATCTCTTTTTTCGGAGGGTGAAGTTCTTGTTTACTCATCCCATCGATGCAATAGGCCCAGATTTGATTGAGGGATGGCGCAAACTGATTGAAAGGGAATTGCATTTGCCCGACCAGTATCGGCTCCGGCCGATCTTTGCCTTCAATTGCAAAGCCCCCTTCTTCCTGAGCCTCGCGGAGCGCGGTATCGGAAGTCGATGAATCCCTGAAAGGATCATATCCGCCCCCGGGAAGGTTCCAGGCATCGGGACGGCGCTGATTGATAACGAGGAGCACCTTTTTTGCTATGCGATCCAGAATCAAAGCCGTAGCCCCCATCTTATAGCATGGCCCCGAAGGGATCGTGCATTCCTTGCGCTCATTGAGCCATTGCCAAAGCCTCGCTTTCCTCTCTTTAAAATCGTACACGAGATCGCTCTTGCCCTGCATTCCGATGCAAAAGGATTCGGGTGCAAGCAGCCCCAATGACCTGACGTCGGTAGGGAGAGGGCGATTAATCCAAATAGAGTCAAAAGCGCCATTTTTTTGGAAAGTGGCTGCGAGCTCCCCGATCGCCGCGCGAACCTTCCGGATCTGCGGCAACGATAATCGCCCCTCCACGTGAATATGACATCCGCCATGAGAATCAGGAATGACGGAAATGGAACTCCCCTCAGCGCGATATGCAGTGCTTTTGCCTACCTGCTCCGCGAAAGGTGTTTTGCCGCATGCTGTCTTAAAAAACGTTTTGATCTCGGCAGAGATTTGCATTTCAACCAACCGCTGAACTGGTCTTTTCCATTTCTTGGCCGATGTAGCGGGCAGCGGGGATCGAAATCGCGCTGATCGCTATCGCCAGAATCCCGATAAAGATCGCGCTCTCGGACGGCCCACCCATCGCGAGAAAAAAGACGATGCTGATGAAGGACGAGCCGCCTCTTCCCATCCTCGAGCCGATGCCGTCGATGATGAGCTTCCCCTTCATCTGCCCCTCGACGTTAAGCGGGATGAAGGCCAGCTCTTTGATCGCATCGAACATCGTGTATTTCGTCGCACGGCAGATGCAGAAGTGGAGACTTCCCAATGCAACGGCCATCGTGAGCGGGGAAAAGCCGAGAAAGAGATTGTTCTGGCCGCAGAAAATCACAAAGAAAAAGGCAAAGGTAATGGCCATCATGAGAAACGGGGTCACTATAATCGATTTGCTCCACCGGTACTTTTGCAGAAGCCAGGGCGTGAGGAAGATGGCGCTGAAGGCCGTCATGATCCCCATCCAAAAGGAGAGCGACCCCATATATTGGCAATAGTCGGACGGGACCGGGTACTTGGCCTTCAGCGTCTCAAGGAAAATCAGCTCTCCGAGGGCGTAGCAGATATACTCGGCCGTCACGATGAGCAACAGGGCGCTCAGGTAGCGCGAGCGGCTGAGATAGCGGAGACTGGAGCTGAGAGACAAAAGTTTTTTAGAAAAGGTTTCTCTTTTCAGTTCGAAGCTGGGATGGGCGCCTTGGACGGGCTGCAGTTTTTTGAATAGAAAATCGAAGAGGATAAGGGTGCCAAGGCCGCATAAAATCAAAAAGAGAGTAAGCAGATAGAGGGAGTGCTGCCAGCGCTCCGCGGAGAGGGAAAACAGGTTCCAGCTAAAGAGGGAGGTGCAAAATACCGTGACGGGACCCGCCAAAATGGTGCCAACGCT
>DAIDLB010000133.1 GCA_027449725.1 Chlamydiota bacterium | reverse complement strand
CGGTCGGAACATGTCAATCCTGACGGAGTGCGGTATATATGAAATTAGTGAAGTGCAAATAAAATAGTAAGAATTGTTTGGGTTTCGTTAGGGTGTCTGCTTTTAAACAATCAGACTTTGTGCACACACCGGTAAACCTCGCTCTTTGGGAGGTCTTTCAGTTTGGCCGCCGCCTGGATAGCCTCTTTTGTCGAGAGGCCGTGCAGCTCCTGGAGCAGCTCGACCATTTCTACGACGCCGAGTTCCGTTTCAGGGGGCGGGCCTTGTCTGAGGAGGAGGACGATCTCGCCGCGCGGAGCGTGCGTCCGGAAGTGGGAGAGGAGGTCGGATACCGTTCCGCGCTTGCACTCCTCGAACTTTTTCGTCAGCTCGCGCGCCACCGCCAGTTCGCGATGAGGGGCCAGGCTCTCGATCATCGCGAGGGTGGCAAGCAGTCTTTCCGGACTTTCGAATGCGATGCTTGTCCCTTGGTAAAAAAAGAGGGGGAGGAGGCATTTTTTTAACGGTCCCTTTTCACGGGGCAGGAAGCCGATGAACTGGAACCGGTCGGTTTCAAAGCCGGAAAGGGCCAAGGCCAGGATCGGGCTGCAGGGGCCCGGGAGTGCCGTAAAGGAGATGCCCTCACGGATGCAGGCCTGCACAAGCGGCAGGCCGGGATCGGAGATGAGGGGCGTTCCCGCATCGGTCAGGACGGAGAGGGTCTTTCCCTCTTTTAGCTCGGCCAAGATGCGGCTTTCCCGTTCCCTTTCGTTGAACTGGTGGAAGGAGAGGAGCGGTTTGTCAATCCCATGTCGCTGGAGCAGGATCCGGCTGTGGCGTGTGTCCTCGCAAAGGATTTGGTCGGAGGCTTGTAGGGTTTCCAGGGCCCGCTTGGAGATATCCTCCAGGTTGCCGATCGGCGTCGCAATAAAATATAACATATAGAGTGGAGGTGGCACTCAGATTTGAACTGAGGGTGGGGGCTTTGCAGGCCCCTGCCTTACCGCTTGGCTATGCCACCAAAAGAGCTGGGATTATGCAAAATTTAGGCGATTGGAGTCAATGGCGATTATCGGACGCGGGTATAGAGGGCGGCCCTGGCTGTTTTTGCTTCCTCGAGGAATTTGACTGGATCGATCTTTTCAACGGTGCTGTCACTGCATTTGTAGCAGGTGCCGTCTGGTTTCTTGACATAGGCTGTGTAGTGGCCGCCGTCTGCAGCGGTGTGCTGAATGAAGGATGTCAGGTCATAGTCGCCTAATACGCCGACAACGCTTGCAAAGGCGTCTTTGGTGTTATTGATAACCATTGCGTGTTGGGGGAGGGGTTTTTTCGGGTTGTGTTCGGCGAGCGAACGATTTATGCACTCCTCAAGGCTCTCGTTGTCTTTAGGGACGACCTGGATGTAGCCCTTCATCGCCAAGTCCTGTTGCTCGATCGGTTCATCTAGAAGATTCACGATAAAGTCAAAGACCTCTGTTGGGTCGTGCTCGCCCGTTAAACACTCGGTCGTTGTTTCTCTGGTGCGGACGATTGCGTTTCTAAGCTCGTGGACGCCCTCGACGGCTGGCTTTTTGCCATCCGATCCATCCGGTTGTCGCTGCGCCTGTTGATAGCGATGGAGGAAGCGTCCGATCTCGGCGTCCTTGCTGCCATCTATGCGTTGCTCCCATAATTTCTTTATCAGTTCCGGATTTGTGAACACAAAAGCCTGGAGGAAGGCGCTGATGAAGCAATCTTTTCCAGTCATATTGCGGATCCCGATCGGTGCTGCGGTATGAAGGGCGTCAAGATCAAGAGCATTGTCATCCACCATGTCCGCGGGAAGAGGCGGCGGCGGGGGCAGCAATGCTGCAGTCAACCGTTTGTGACCTAGCGTTCTTAGAAAAGCGGTGTTGATGTTCCCAATTTGCTCCGGAGGCGCTCCGTGTAGTAGGTTTTGATCTAAATCCGGACGGCCGGCAGCTGTCAGTCTCCATGTATCTTGCGTATCGATTTTAAAGGAGTCCGGAAGTGCTACCGGCTGTGCGAAAAAATCCGTCGTGCATCTTTGCACCAGATTCGCTTGTTGCTGCCATTCGTTGAGGGTCAGGGAAACTTGTTTTCTTGTTGTTGTTCCGTCTGCATTCGTATGCACCTCGAAGAGGCGCATGCGGTAATGCCGCTCGTTCCCTTGATGGTCTTTTTCGCGAATAAAATAACTGTCGTGGAAATAAGTAGTTTCTGTGGTTGCTGGTGTGGTCATAATTTTCTGTATTTAATTATATCAAGAAAATGTGTTTTATTCAATACTTAAGTTAAGTTGTAAGTTTCTCGTTTTAAGCAGAGTAGACTACAAAGAGGAAAAAAGTTATATAAGAGGGCTTCTCAGGGGAGGAGATTCATGTTGGGCGATTCATTGCTCGAACTCGCGCGGTCGTTGGATATCGATTTGGGTATGGATGCGCAAGTCTCTGGCTACCAAATTGATAGCAGGAACTTGAGAGCGGGGGACCTTTTTTTTGCTTTGAGAGGGGAGAAGGTCGACGGCCACGCTTTTCTTCGCGATGCTGCGGACAGGGGGGCGGCGGGCGCCGTCGTTGAAAAGGGATGTCCGCCCTTAACGGGGCTGCCTCTTCTCGAAGTGGACGATCCCTTGCAGGCTCTCCACAAGTTGGCCCGCCTCGGGATCGAGCGGCGTCCGGCCCGGATACTCGGGATCACCGGCTCCGTCGGCAAGACGACGGCGAAAGAATTTGCGGCGACGCTCCTCGAAAAGAAATTCCCTCTCTATAAGAGCCCCGGCAGCTTCAATGCGCAGCGCACCTTCCCCTTGAACCTGCTCAACCGGAGCGGCGAAGAAGAGCTCCTTGTTCTCGAGATGGGGATGAGCCTTCCCGGCGAGATCGAGAGGCTCGTCTCCATTGCGGCGCCCGACATTGCCCTTATCACCAAAATCGCCCTGTCCCACGTCGCGAATTTTCCCGACGGGATCGAAGGGATCGCGAGAGCAAAGGCGGAGATCGCCTCCAACCCCAAGACCCGCACGGTGATCGTCGATCTCGAATTTCTGGGGTATGCCGCCGCAAAAACGATCGGCGCCGAAAAAATCACCTTCTCAACATCGGATCGAACGGCCGACTACTACCTATCCCAAGTTGAGGGGCAATACCGGATTGACGAGCGGGGCGTCCGCGCACATCAGTTCGATCTGCCGTTTCACGAGACTCATTTCCTTCACGACTTCACAGCCGCCCTCGCCGCTGCGAGGCAGATGGGGATGTCGTGGGAAGAGATTGAGCAGCAAATTCCAAAACTCGCCCCTCCCAAGATGCGCTTTGAACAGCTCGAGTGTAATGGGATGCGGCTCATCAACGACGCCTATAACGCCAATCCCGCCTCGATGCGCGCCGCTCTCGAAAACCTTCCTCAGCCGAAAGAGGGGGGGAAGAAGATCGCCGTATTCGGCTCGATGCAAAAAGAACTCGGCTCCTTCTCCAAAGAAGCGCATGAAGAGATCGGACGCCTTGCCCAAAAGCACGTCGACGTCCTCCTCTCGGTAGGCAAAGAGGCGAGGGGGTTGAACGAGGCGTTCAGCGAAGCAAAAAAGCCCTGCGAGCATTTTGAGACAAAAGAGGCTCTTCTCGAACGACTCCACGAGATGGCCCGGCCCGGTGATATCGTTCTCATCAAGGGAGCTCGCGCCATGCAGATGGAACAGGTAGTGGAGGGGATTTGTGCTGCTTCTCCTCGTTGATTTCCTGCAACATTCGTTCGGCTTGAAAATTCCGCTCGTCTTCGTCTATTTCTCTACACGGATGATTCTAGCCGCAGCTACGGCGCTTCTCCTCACGATCTTTCTCGGCCCCCGTTTCATCAAAAAGCTCTATGAATGGAAGATCGGCCAGTCGATCCGAAGCGTCGAAGAGGTGCCGCTTCTGGCCGAACTGCACGGCAAGAAAAAAGACACCCCCACAATGGGAGGCGTTCTCATCCTCTTTTCCATGGCCGTTTCTCTCTTTCTCTGGATGGATTTGACGAACGTCTTCACCTGGATGCTTCTTCTCATCAGCCTCGTTCTCGGCGCCCTCGGCGCCCGCGATGACTATCTCAAGCTTCGCTACAAAAACAGCAAGGGGCTCAAGCCCAGAAAAAAAATGGCGGTCCAGCTCCTCGTCTCTTCGCTTCTTGCCCTCTATCTCCTCTGCCCACCCGTGACAGACGCTTTCTCGGGCACCAAAATCCTCCGTCCTCCTGCCGCAAAAGAGCAGCGCGCCAAACCCCTCTCCACCTCCGAATACATGGCCCGTTTCTATATCCCCTTTTTCAAAGACCCGCTTTTCCACCTCGACGGATTCCTCCGCATCGCCGCCTTTTTCCTCATCGTCTTTGTCATCACCGGCGCCTCCAACGCGGTCAACCTCACCGACGGTCTTGACGGCCTTGCCGCCGGCTGCCTCATCATGGTCGCTCTCGTCCTCGGCCTCTTCGCCTTCCTCTCCAACAACATCGATCTCGCCCGCTATCTCAACATCCTCTACATCGAGGGAAGCGGAGAGATCGCCGTCTATCTCTTCGCCCTTGCCGGCGCTTGCATGGGCTTCCTCTGGTACAATGGCTATCCTGCCCAGATCTTCATGGGCGATACAGGCTCCCTCGCCCTCGGCGGCGTCATCGGCCTTGCCTCCGTCCTCCTCCGCCGCGAACTCCTTCTCGCCGTTGCAGGCGGCATCTTTGTTGCGGAAGCTCTTTCGGTCATCCTTCAGGTCCTCAGCTACCGCTACCGCAATAAAAAGAGGATCTTCCTCTGCGCGCCCCTTCACCACCACTTCGAATACAAAGGCTGGCCCGAAACCAAAGTCGTCATCCGCTTCTGGATCATCAGCCTCCTTTTTGCCGTCCTCGGCGTATCTTCTCTTAAGTTTCAGTAGGTTAGAGTTCGTTTCTCTCTATGTCACCGCCATTTATATCTTTAGTCTTTAATTAATCAAATTTAATTATTGATATTTAATAATTTTATATTATATAATTGTTTTAAGAAAAAATAATAAACATGTAATTGCGTCGTCGCAATAAAGAGGGGGTTGTATGTCAGTTTCGGGTATTAATGTGATTATTAATCTTGGTTCAGACCGGGATAGAAGCACCATGG
>DAIDLB010000132.1 GCA_027449725.1 Chlamydiota bacterium | reverse complement strand
TGATGTTTTCGCCCTGTTCGACGAAGATCGGCACTTGCACTTTCGCTCCTGTTTCGAGGATGGCGGGTTTTAGGACTCGGCCGGAGGCGGTATCTCCTCGGACGCCGGGGGCTGTGTCGACGATCTTGAATTCCATGAAGGTGGGCGGCACGACCTCGATCGGAGCCCCCTTGTAGAACACGACGTGATAGACAACCTCTTCTTTGAGCCACTGTTCATTGGCGCCAAGAAGTTCTTTTGAGACGTGGATCTGGTCGAACGTCTTTTCGTCCATGAAGACGGCGTCTTCGCCGTCGCGGTAGAGGTAGCGCATCTCGGATTCTTCGACGTCAGCCAGGTCGACTTTTTCGCCCGATTTGAAGGTTTTTTCCACGACGCGGCCGGTGACCATATTTTTTAGTTTGATCCGGTTGAACGACTGCCCTTTGCCCGGCTTGACGAACTCGTTGCTGATGACGAGATAAGGTTCGTTTTCCACTTCCGCTTTCATTCCGACCCTAAGGTCGCTCGTGCTGATTGTAGGCATGCTGAAATCCCTTTCAAAATAAGACGTTACGATCGGAAAGTTGAAAGCCTGTCTAAGTAGACTTTAACCCCTATAATAGGTTATCATCCTAAATCAAAAAGGGTCTTATGAGCGAGAAAAATCCTCTGGAAGCTGAAATTGCCAGGCAGACTCTCGAACGGTATTCGGGGTGTTCTGCGGAAGCGTTTTACCCGAACCTGATCCTGACCAATTTTCCCCGTTATGTCGATTATTTTGCCGAGAGTCGGCAAGTGCCGATCCACGAGGGGTCGATGTTCAAGGTCGCCCATTCCCCCCAAGACGAGACGAGCATCCTCGACTTCAAGATCGGCTCTCCGGCGGCGGCCTTGGTCGTCGACGTCTGTTCGTTCCTGCCGATCCGCGCGAGCATCCTCCTTGGGATGTGCGGAGGGCTCCGGAGGCGCTACCAGGTGGGAGATTATCTCGTTCCTGTCGCCTCGATCCGAGGGGAGGGGACCTCCGACTTCTATTTTCCGATCGAAGTGCCTGCGCTGGCCAATTTTTTGATGCAGAGGGCGGTGACCGAGGTGCTGGACCGCGAGAAGGCGAACTACCATATCGGGATCACCTATACGACGAACATGCGGTTTTGGGAGTTCAACGAAGAGTTTAAAGAGCGGCTCAAGGCGACGAAAGCGCAGGGGATCGAGATGGAGTGCGCGACCCTTTTTGCCGCAAGCTATAAGCGGAAGTTCACCCTCGGCTCGCTCCTCCTCGTCTCCGATCTGCCCCTCAACCGGGACGGCATCAAGACGAAAGAGAGCTCGCAGTGGGTCTATGACAATTTTACCGCGGACCATGTCGAAAAGGGGATCCGGATCTTAAAGCGCGCCAGAGAAATGCAGTCCCAGCAGGTCAAGGGAGCCTACCACAGGAACCTCAAATGAAAGCGGTGATCTTCGATTGCGACGGGACTCTTGTCGATAGCGAAGAGGCCCATTACCTCGCTTGGGCGGCGGTGTTTCAGGAGTTGGGGCATCCGCTTGAAAAGCAGTTCTACATCGACCATCTTTGCGGACATGGGGAGGTCAAAGTCGCTCAAACGGCAAGCCTTCTCTATGGAGTGACCGATCTGGAAGATCTGATCCGGCGAAAAGACCGCTACTATGAAGAGAGGCACGGGATCGCGCCGATCGAGGCTACGGTCGCCTTTTTTCACCGGCTTCGCCGGGAAAAAGAAACACGGGGACTCAAGCTCGCCGTTGCTTCGGGAGCGAGAAGGGTCGATATCCTTTCTTGTCTCAAGCACATCGGGATCGACACCCATTTCGACGCAATCCTCTCCGGAAAGGACGACGTCTCCCACTATCTCGATCCAGAAGGGACCAATAAGCCAAAACCTTACGTCTACCTGGAAGCGGCCAAGAGGCTCGGTGTTGAGCCGGAAGAGTGCGTGGCGATCGAAGATAGCCGCGTCGGCATCGCTGCGGCCGTCAGCGCCGGCTGCTTTACGGTTGCCGTGCCCAATCCCTATACCCGGTTCCACGATCTTTCGGAGGCGCATCTGCAGATCGACTCCTTTGCAGATATGAGCGTAGACGATTTCTTCGCCAGAATTGTATGAAATCCTTTTACTATGTCAGGCATGGGCAGACTGATTGGAATCTGGAAAACCGTGCGATGGGACGGACGGATATTCCTTTGAATGCCACAGGCATTCAACAGGCGATCGAGGCTCGGAATGGCCTGATCGGGCTTGGGATCACCGATATCTGCTACAGTCCTCTCTCCCGGGCAAAAACAACGGCGGAGATCTTCAACGAAGTGCTTTTCTGTAAGATGCATGAGATCGAAGAGCTGCAGGAGTTTCATCTAGGGCCCTATGAAGGAAAGTCCAAAGATTCCTGGTTTGAAGAGTGGCGGGCGGGCGCACGGATCGAAGGGGCGGAGTCCCACGCTGGTTTTCTCTCCCGCTGTTTAAGAGGACTCAATAAAGCCCTGAGTTTGCCGGGCCCGGTTTTGATTGTCTCTCATGGAGGCGTCTACTGGGCTGTCGAGCGGGCAATCGGTCTTCCCGACGAAGGGGGCTTGCCCAACTGCGCGCCCGTCTATCACAAACCCCCGGTTTCTTCAGAGGGGAAGTGGGTTCGGGTTCCGGTTTCACTTCATTGAGCAGTCCCTGGAGTTCGCTGATATACCGCGCTCCGTCAGGTTTTGTGAATTTGGGCTCGCTGCGGCTTTACAAAATTGACCCTCCTCACTCGCCTTGCACGGAGTGCAATGGTCTCGTTCGGTCGGGTCAATTTTGCTTTGCCTCGCTGACCCCAAATTC
>DAIDLB010000131.1 GCA_027449725.1 Chlamydiota bacterium | reverse complement strand
CGTCCCCATACCCCTGCCAAAGGGCAAGCCCTTTGGAAACCCGTTGTTTTTTCGTGATTCCGCATCGCGGAATCACAAAAAAAAACAGGGGATTTTAAAGGGGCAAGCCCCTTTAACAGGAGCTTGGGGACGGAGTCCCCAAAGAGGAGATCAATTCGCTTGAGGCGGGGGATTGTTTTTCTTTTCGCCTTTTATGAGGATCCCTTCATCGGTCTTCTCTGAAGAAATCTCATCGGCCTCAAAGCCCTCGAAAGAGATATTAGCCGGCATCTCTTCCTGTCCTTTGAGGAGCAGACTGAAGTGCTTTGGCTTCGGCTCAGCATCGGCTTTCTGCTCGCCGCGAAGATATTCGTTATACGCATCCAAATCGTGGAATTCCTTGCCGTTTACATTCGCATAGAAATTCTTGACGGTTCCAAGAGATCCGAAAAAGAGAGAGAAGAGAGAAGAGATGCTTGAAAACCCGTCCACATTTTCCACACACACATCGTTCACTTTCACAGCGACTTTTCCTACTTGAGAGTCTGCTATGTCGAGAACTCCTTTTTCATCCTGGTCTACATGAAGGGTCACCTCTTCTACGTCGCAGCCTTGCAGAGCTACATTGCCCAGCGCCGTGATGTGAGAAACTGAGCGGCACACTCCGTCTGTCTGCTTAACGGTCACGCTGCCGAATTCAGAGACGAGATCGGTGGCCGAGGAGTTGAGAAGAGAGATCTTTGCAGCGGTCTGTACTTTTTGCAGCGTCGACTTTTCAGCTGTTACACTCCCGTGCTGGGACTGAACGTCTTGTTCTACCGACACATTTTTCAAATGTACTTCATCGTAAGCGTCGATGCTGGAGATAGAGGCAGGAGTATCGCCGCTCTGTTCAACGACAACAGATCCCATTTCGGATTGCAAATGCTTGGCCGATGAGTTGACGAGCACGATCTTCTTGTATGCGTGGACGTCATTCAAGTCGGACAGTTTCGCAAGCACCTGTCCCAACCGGGATTTGACTTCCCCTTCTACGGAAACGCGCTTCAAGCTCACATGATTGCAGGCGGCAATGCTGGTGATTTTCGCATCTGCTTTTTCGCTCAGCTTCATAATGACGCTGCCGTAATCGGACTCTGCTTTCTTTGCGGTAGAATTGATGAGGACGATGTTCTTATCTGCAAGAACGTTTCCGAGCGATGAATAGAGCGCGATTACGCTTCCGCACTTGGAGAGAACTTCCCCGCCGATCGCGGCATGTTTTATCTTAATATCCCCATGAGCTTTGGCGCTATTGAATACCAGCTTCTCAGCTGCCGATCCCTTCGCCGTGATCCAGCTTTGGGAATGAACCATGCTCTCAGGCCTGACAACAACAATATTGGGCATACATCGCCTCCTTAAAAATTTTTAAGAAAGAATATAACGGGAATCCATTAAAAATTCATAAAGAAATCAGACAGCCACATCAATGAGCTGGTGCTTTGGGTTTTGCTGAGCGCAGTACTGCTTTTCCCATTGGCTGTTGAAAAGGACCATAGCCCTGCCCAGCTTATCTTGCATCAGGATCGCAGACGTCGGCTTTTTGAATGTCTGCAGATCTCCTTCGACCCAGGCGCTGCACTGGAAGGGGAGCGTCTCCAGCGTCGTCTCCACGCCATACTCATCCTTCAAGCGGTACTGCATGACCTCAAACTGGAGCTGGCCTACAGCGGCAAAGAGAAGGTCGCGCTCCTCTACAAACGAACGGAGCATCTGAATGGCCCCCTCATCGATGAGCTGTAAAACACCCTTGTCAAAGGCCTTTCTCTTTCCCACGTCTTTCGGGAAAATGCGGGCAAAAATTTCCGGCTGAAACTGAGGGAGCGGCTTGAAAGAAAAGCCTCCTTTCAATGAAAGCGTATCGCCGATCGTAAATAAACCCGGATTGATGACGCCGATCACATCGCCCGGATAGGCGGCGTCGAGCGTGCTCCTCTCTCCGGCAGCCAGACTATGAGGCCTCGACAACCTCACCTCGCGGCCCAAGCGGTGATGCTTGACACTCATATCTCTTTCGAACTTACCCGAACAGATCCGGATGAACGCCATCGAATCGCGGTGGCGCCGGTCCATGTTCGCCTGCAGCTTGAATATATACCCGCTAAAGGGCGTTTCCAGCGGATCGATGAGCATCTCGCCGCCGCCGGGCAGATCGGCCAGCCGCGGCCCCGGAGGAGGCGCCAGCTCGATGAAGGCGTCGAAAAACGGCTCCACTCCAAAATTGGTCAACGCCGAAGCGAAAAAGACCGGTGTCACGGCGCCCTTTAAAAACTCGTCTCTTGAAAACGGATTTCCCGCCATCTCCAGAAGTTCCAGCTCGTCGCTGAGCTGACGCGCTGCCTCGGGACCGATCTTCTCTTCCACCTTCCCAAGCGGAATGCGGGCGATCTCCGCTCTCTGAGAGCCCCCGATCGAGGTCTTCGTAAAAAAAAGGCACTCCCCTCTTTCCCGATCCACAACGCCCTGAAATTCCCTTCCAAGCCCAATCGGCCAGTTGATCGGCGACGAGTGGATCTGCAGCATCGACTCCACCTCGTTCATCAGATCGAGCGGCTCTCTTCCGGGCATGTCCATCTTGTTGATGAAGGTCATGACCGGAATCTTTCTCAGCCGGCATACCTCGAAAAGCTTCCTCGTCTGCTTCTCAATCCCCTTGGCCGCGTCAATGACCATGATCGCGCAGTCGGCTGCTGTCAGCGTCCGATAGGTATCTTCCGAAAAATCTTCGTGGCCCGGGGTATCGAGTACATTGATCACCGTATTTTTATAGGTAAACTGCATCGCGGAAGAAGTGATCGAAATCCCTCTCTCCTGCTCCATCGCCATCCAATCGGAGGCGGCAGCCTTCCTCCCCTTTCGCCCCTTGACCATCCCCGCCGTATGGATCGCCCCGGAATAAAGGAGGAGCTTTTCGGTTAACGTCGTCTTTCCTGCGTCAGGGTGGCTGATGATGGCGAACGTGCGCCTTTTTGCAATCGCTTCTCGAAGATCTTCCATAGCCCTATTATCATACGGAAACATTGCTCTTCTGCAAACCTCAAAAATTTTCTACACTTTCCTAAAAACCACCCAATCATACATAATTAACATCATGAAGCACAAACTACCAAGACAACAAACCAACACCCCAATAAACAAGCTAATCTCAAAAGAACTTAAGAAACAAAAACTCTCATTGCCCGTTTGCTCAAAAAAAACATTGCAAGAGATGGCCTGCCTCCTCCCGATCATCGAGAAAAAGGGGCTTCCGCCGACCCTCGTCTGCCGCAAGCTCCCCAGCCCCCTTGGCCATGGGATCTTCCTCCACCCGGAAGCAAAACCGATCCCTCGCGGCGCCCTGATCGCCCCCTATTCCGGCACACTGGCCCTCGAACCCCAATACGACCCGGACGACTCCGACTATGCCTTCGCTCCTCTGGCCGATATCCTTCTCACGCGCGAAGAGCAGGCCCTCTTCGACCCGAAGCGACGCTACCACCCGCGCCGCATCTACCTCCTCAACCTCGACGGACAGCATCTGGGCAACTTCACCCGCTTCATCAACCACTCTGACAAGCCCAACGTCGTCGTCCACTACCAGCGCGTCCCGAAAAACTCTTTTGGCCTTGCCCCCATGCCCCTCGAAGTCTTCTATTTCGCCAAAAAAAAGATCCGTCCGGGCGAACAGCTCGTCGTCTCCTACGAAGATCCGAAAGAAAAAACCTACTGGGGCCCGCAAGGAATCAAGCCCTACCCGCTTGAACCCGCTACATTTACCCTCTCTTCCTCGCTCCGCGTCGTCGCATCCTGAGAGAGGATGTTTTTCATCCGGATGACATCGTCCTTTGTTAAAAGCTTCCCTTCATCTACGTGGACAAAATGACCGGTGTGATTGGCTTCGATGCCGTCGTCAAAATCGTCAAAAACCCCATAATTTACAATATTCCAAGCCTGGGCATGGTCTCTCATCCACGCTGCGATTTGCTCGCCTCTCGGTAAACCGGGCTCGTCCGGGATTTTATCGACAATTTTATCGCTGAGCCACCGATGATCCGCAAACACATAGCGTTTGAGGTCTTCCGTTGAAAAGGTTTTTCTCCAGTCCGAGCTGATGATAATCACCGCGTTCGACACTTTCTGCACAAGCCGGCGCAACTGCATCATCGCATCGGGTGAGAAACAGCGCGCTGCGGCCCTTCGGAAAGCCAGGTTTTTGGCATGCTCAGGTTCGATGGGCAGGTCTTTATACTTCTTCCAGATGGAGAGTGCATGTTTATTGATTTTGGCGTTTATGGAATGATCCCATTGGTTTTGGATCAGAACGCCATCGATGTCTAAAAAAATTGCTACACGTTGAATCATACCCTCTTAGAATACCTTTTCTATTTATTTTTTAAAAACCGGGTTCCCAAAGGGCTTGCCCTTTGGTGGGTTGTTAAGGGTGAAGTCCTTAAAGATTAATACGAGCGCAAGCTCTTCGCAATGCTCATCCTGGCGACTTTGAGGCCGGCGAGGAGCGAAGCGATGGCGGCGGCGAGGGTGCTGAGGGCGGCTGTAGCGACGATCATGGAGGGGGTGAAGGCGAAGGTGACAAGGAATTGTTTCGTCATGCCGGGGCCCGGAGGCATGGCGAAGCCGTCGAGGAGCTGCAGGGCGAGGGCCGCGCCCGCGATGCCGATGAGGGCACCGAAGAAGGCGAGAAGGGAGCCTTCAGCGAGGATGAGGAGGAGAACACGGGAGGCGGACTCGCCGTTGGCACGGAGGTTGCCGATCTCTTGTTTCCGCTCGAGGATCGAGGTGGAGATGGCGTTGAAGATGCCGAGGAGGACGATCGAGAGGATGATGAACTGGACGACGGAGTACTGGGCTTTGAGCCAGTCGACGGAATGCTGGTAGTAGACGGCGTCGAGGATGTCGAAGGGAGTGGCTTCGAGGTGGGGGAAGTGGGCGGCGATGTGTGCGGCTACGGAGTCCCAGTCTTCGAGTGATCGGAGGGCGAGGGAGACGCTTTCGATCTTGGGGGTGCGCAGGAGCTTTTGGGCGGCGTCGATTTGCACGCGGAAGACGCGGCTGTCGAAGTCGAGCGATCCCGTGTGGAAGATGCCCGTGACGACGAAGAGTTCTTTTTTGATGATGCCGCGGTTCGAGGTGGCCATGACGACAACGGTGTCGCCGGGATGAGCGTCGAGGGCTTGGGCGAGACCGCGGCCGAGGAGGATGCCGTCGGACTGGGTGGTGAGTGGATCGCCTTCTTCGACATTGAGGCTGTGAAAGAAGGGGGCCTCCGCTTCAGCTGCAATTCCCTGGCCGGCGCCGCCGATGGTCGTCTTCCCCTTTTTCAGGAGGGCGGAGAAGCCGACGCGCGGAAACACTTGGTCGACGCCTGGGTGGCTGAGGAGAGAGCCTTCAAGGGTATAGGCATCTTCGATCCAATGGCTTTGAGGATCTTCGAAGACGTGGCCCCGATAGCCTTTGGTATGGATCTGGCCATAGCCGTAGTGGGAGTGGATTGTGGTCTCCCGATACTCTTCGAGAACGCCCTGGATGAAGCCGTCGAAGGCGAAGAGGGCGCCGGCGCCGAAGGCGACCGTGAGGAGGACGGCTATCGTGCGGCGGATGTTGCGAAAGAGGTTTCGGAAGGCAAGATAGAGGATCATGCAAGCCTCCCGTCGGCGAGGCGAATCCGATCTTGAGCGTAGGCCTCGACCATCGGATCGTGGGTGGTGAGAATGACCGTCTGACTGCAAGAGGCAAGGATCTCCATGATCTCTTGGGCCGTTTTTCTGTCGAGGCTGGCTGTCGGCTCGTCAGCGATGATCAGGTCGGGGCGTTTGGCAATCGCCCTTGCGATGGCGACGCGCTGCTTTTGACCGCCGCTGAGCTCAAACGGCTTTTGCCCCCGCTGCGGCCAGAGGCCGACGGCTTCGAGAGCCTTCTTTGTGCGAGAGCGGACCTCTTGGGAGGGAAGACCCTGGCTTGAAAGGAAGTAGGCTACGTTTTCCTCGGCCGTCAACACGGGAATCAGATGGAACTGCTGGAAGATGAAGCCGAATTTGTGCTTACGCAGGTGGTTTTTTTCCTTTTCCTTGAGAAGGGCGAGATTGCGGCCGAGGAAAAACACCTGCCCTTCCAGGGCGGGCTCGATGAGCCCCAGGATGTTCAGGAGCGTCGATTTCCCCGATCCGGATGGGCCCGAAACCGCTGTCATGACCCCTTTCCTGATGGAAAGAGTCAAGCCGCGGAGAGCCTCGATTTTTTCTTTTCCAAGAAAATAGGAAAAATGTAAATCTTTAATTTCAAAGATCATAGCTGCATTAGGATAGCAACCCAGCGAGAATTTAACAACTAGATTTCGCGGGAAAGAGACTCGAGAAGGAGACGATAGAGGTAAAACGATAGTCCGATCTGCGCCGTCCGGTCCTGCATGACCAGATGGTAAAGATCTTTCTTAGGCTCTACCTCTTCAATAAGACTAAACAAACGATCCATAATCAACCAGGCACAATTGTAATTCCCAACTGAATTAAGGTAAATAACAGTATTATTTTAATTACTCTTTTTCCAAGCGTCGTTGGCGCCGATCCGATTCCGGAGAGAGCTTCAACGCCGGCTCCGCCTGTTCACTAACATCCTGGAGTTGAAAAAGGATGTCTTTAGCAAAGATGACTTGGTGCCGAAGAGCCGACTCCAGATAGGGCGGACAGCGCGGTAAAAGGTCGTTTTCGGCGATCATCACATAAGAAGCTAATTCATCGAGCAATCTTGGGTCTTGAGTATCCATCCAAAATCCAATGATCTCGCCGAGGCAACGCTCGATATTTTTAATCTCTTCCCTAAACTGTCCCATTTGAAAGGCATCAGGCAAGCAAAAGTTAGTATTCAATTCCCGGCGCTCCATCGGGACATAGACTGTGGATTGAGAAGGGAAGTCGCTATAGGCTTCAAAACGGGCTGCCATCTCCGGTCTGAACCCATAAATTTCCATGAGCCGGGAGAGTCCGATGACTTCTCGCTCAATCTCTTTATGGGGAGGATCGAAAACTGCAAATGAGATTTCTTCATCGGGAGCATATCTCTGGATGATCCAGTTGATCAACACTTCAAACCCTCGGACGTTATCGCCATCCCGAACTAAATTCCGGCGGCACTCCAAAAGTGGGATTAAATCAAAGAGCATGGGCCGGTTCGGCTCATCATCATAGGTGTCATCCGGCTCATATGTCTTCCCGTTCAATTGAAAGTGGAAGACGGGAGGAATTTTCAATTGTCTCAATAAATTAAGAAATCCGGCTCGGCATTCACGGGGATCGTCGGCCGGCCTAAACGAGAAGGCGTCGACGAAAATCTCATCCTTGTTGTACTGAATGTCCCAAATAGGCTGGGCCAGCGACATGAGGTCTAGGGAACAGCTAGAGGAAGAACTCGACGTCGAGCTGGTGCTTTGATAGTTCCGTGGCAAACTCATGAGCTGTCCCGGGATCCCATCAATCGCATCATACATATCGGAATAAGATTCGTGAATAAAAGAGTGGTTAACTGAATGCATGGCGTCTCCGATTAAAAAAGGGGAAGAGGATAACCGGATGACGTTCAAAAAAACAAGAATAAAAAAAGGCCGCATGTTGACAGGCGGCCTCAATCGTTTCACGAAGTTCGACTAATTAGAAGTCGAAACGTGCGCCCAATGTCAGACCATGCATATAGAGGTCGCCGATGTTGTCATCGAATCCCGCAAGGTTGCTAGCATAGGTACGCATCATGTTTTGGCTCCAGAAATAGTTGAAGTCATATCGAGCAGAGAAGTCGATATAGTATTTCTGGCAGTACAGGTAGCTGCCCCATCCCAGGCCAACGCCCAGTTGAGCCATCGGACGAACAGTGTTGATGTTCTTATTGGTTGCCGAAGCTTTCACATCAACTACGTTAGCATAGGAATAGCCGAGTGTCGTGTACTGGGTATAAAGCAATGCTCCGGTCGCGTTACCTTCGAAGCGGAAGCCCATGCCAAGCAGCCAATGACCTTCTGTACCGCATGCAGGACCGATCGCCCAGGAATTGCTATTCAGCCTAGCAGTATCGTTCCCCATTGTCGCAGTCAAAGTCTGACGGATCCAAAGAGCGCGAAGACCTGCATAAGGAGAAACGGTCAGCTGAGTACCTTGGTAATAAGGACGGCTGAACATTGCATCGATCATATCCAGGTTCATTTTCCAAGAAGAGCTGATCAGAGGCCTTAGCGTAGCAGCTGTTACAACGGTAGGTGCTGTGAACAGGTCATTCTGTGACCAGTTTCTGGCGGCTCCAGCTCCATCGTTTGGCGCTGTGCTAGATCCAGTTGCTGTCTGATGCATCCATGTATACTCGACCCAACCCACCCAATCATCATAATCGGTGTTGAAGCCGAATCCAACCTGGAAGCCAGGCTTCCATGTTTGATGTTGGAAGGCAACAGATCCCGAACTCGATGGCGCTGGAGCTGTCGTCAGGACTGGATTGACATAAGCTGTATCCAATCCATCTTCGCCTACATACCAGTAAAGGAAGCTGGCAAAAATATCAAAATCCCATCCGCAGCTAACGGAAATGCTGGCTGGCGCATTGTATGCGGCAGGAAAGCATTTCTTTTCTGTCGGCAGGCCCATTCCTTGTTCCAGGCAAAGGCAAGGATTTTGCTGTTGGTTAGCCTGGTTAGTTCTGGGCATTTGTGCAGATGCGCCGGTTGCAGCTAACACCACTGCAGCCGAACATAGGGTGAACAATTTATTCATTCTCTTCTCCTCGAAGCAAGGTTTACTTTTAATTTGAAGTCTAGCGAATAGGAAATTTTTTCCCAAAACATTTTTTTTCAACCCACGAAGAACTCCGTCCATTTGCACATGAGAAACAGAGGAAAAAATCAGATTGCGATTGCTGAAAATTCCAGTCAGGAATAAACGGCGAGATAGGCACCAACGGAGGATTTATCATGGTCATTCACCCGCTCACATCAGCGATCATTTCCCTAATTTCCGGAATTTTGATCCTGCTCTTTCCAAGACTATTGAACTATGTGGTCGCAATCTACTTGATCATCATCGGCATCGTCGGACTGATCGGCCACGCATAACACCCTTTATGCACAAGGAAGAAATCGCAAAGATTCTCGAGGAGATGGCGGCGCTCCTCGAGCTAAAGGGAGAAAATCCATTTCGCATCCGCGCCTATCGAAATGGAGCGAGGGCGCTTCTCAATCTCGACGCCGATTTGCGCCAGCTAATCAAAGAAAAGAAACTGACTGACATCGAGGGGATCGGCGATCATCTCGCCGAAAAAATCACTGAACTATTTACTAAGGGGCGCCTCGCCGAATACGAGAAGCTCAAGAAGAAAACTCCGGCTCCCCTCTCGCGCCTTCTTGAAGTACCCGGACTCGGGCCCAAAAAAGTTCGGGCGCTCTATCAAAGATTGCGCATCCGGTCGCTTGCCGACTTAAAAAAAGCGGCGCGGGCAGGAAAGATAGCAAAACTGCAAGGCTTCGGTAAAAAGAGCGAGGCAAAGATTTTGGAGGCGCTGGAGAGTTCTGAAAAAGAGACGAGGCGCCTCTGGTTTGACGCAATGGGCCAAGCCGAACCCATCTTAAAAGCCCTTCGGGCGCTAAAAGAAGTGCAACAGGCTGAAATCGGAGGAAGCTTGCGCCGCAAGTGCGAGACGATCGGAGATCTCGATTTCGTCGCGAGTTCCTCTACCCCGGAAACCGTGATGCGCTGGTTTACGACGCAGCCTTTCGTAAAAAAGATTCTCTCAACGGGAAGCGCAAAATCGAGCGTCCAACTCAAAAGCGGCATGCAGGCGGATTTGCGGGTCGTGTCGGACAAACAGTTCGCATTCGCTCTCTACTACTTTACCGGATCGAAAGAGCACAATATCCGCCTGCGGACGGAAGCCCTGAAAAAAGGGTGGTCGTTGAGCGAATACGGCATCGAAGCGGTAAAAAAAGGGGCGCGGCTTTCCCCTGCCCCGATTGACAGCGAAGAAAAACTCTTCAAACTCTTCGGTCTCTCGTATATCCCTCCGGAGCTAAGGGAAAACAGGGGTGAATTTGAAGCGGCAGCGAAACACAATATTCCGAAGCTGATCGAAGAGGAAGATATCCGGGGGGCCTTTCACTGCCATACCGCCGCTTCCGACGGGAGAAACTCTCTCAAAGAGATGATTGCTGCGGCTGCAAAGCGGGGTTGGGAATACATCGGAATCTCGGACCACTCCAAATCGGCTTTCCAGGCAAACGGCCTCAGCGAGGAGCGGCTTGAAGCCCAAATCGAAGAGATCCGAAAACTTTCAAAAAAAAGCGCCATCCGGGTCTTTGCGGGGGTTGAGTGCGACATCCTTCCGAAAGGCGATCTCGATGTTTCGGATGGACTCCTGAAAAAGCTCGACTATGTCATCGTTTCCATCCACTCTTCGTTCCAGCAAGACGAAAAGACGATGACCAAACGATTGATCCGGGCAATTGAACATCCGAGCGCAACGATGGTCGGCCATCTCACCGGACGGCTCCTTCTCAAGCGAAAAGAGATCGCCTTGAACATCCCAAAAATCATCGACGCCTGCATCGCGAATAAAAAAATCATCGAACTCAACGGCAATCCGGAGAGGCTCGATATGGATTGGCGCTACTGGCGCTCTGCGGCGGAAAAGGGGCTCCTCTGCTGCATCAACCCCGATGCCCATGCCGTAGATCAGCTCGCCTTCGTCGATACCGGCGTCCAGATAGCCCGGAAAGGCTGGCTTGAAAAAGACGCTGTCGTCAATACGCTCCCCCTCAAAAAAATTGAGGCGCTCCTCAAAAAAATGCACCCTTAAAATTGGGAAATCTGCATACTTTAGCCCTTTCCTACCGCGGAAAGGTGACCGAGCGGCTTAAGGTGCACGCCTCGAAAGCGTGAGTATGTGAAAGCGTACCGTGGGTTCGAATCCCACCCTTTCCGAAATTCTCAGTGATTTAATTAAACAAACTTGATATAATAGAAAGAATATATGAAAACACAAATGTATAATTTATTTAATACAAGCAAAGACTTTATTTCAGAAGCCGTCAAAGCGATTGCCCCCTATCAGCCCTATATCGCAGGGGCGACGATCATCGGAAAAGCAGCCTGGAAATACCGGTCGGAGCAGAAACTAAAAAAAGAAGTGGCGGACCTGACCACCAGGATCAGCCGCTTGCGCACAATCGTCAAAACGCCGCGCGATGCAGCCGCGATTGAGAGAATTCGAGGGAAGATCGCTGCCCTGACAACTGAGCGCGAGGAGAAAGAGCATCAGATCGAAATGGGCAGGCTCACGTTTGGGCAAATCCCCAGCCTCTTTTTCTCGCATCCCGGGTGCAATCCCTACCAAAGTCTGTATCAAATCTATCAGCGGGGATTCGTCCTCAATTGGCAGGTCCAAAGAGGGGAAACAACGCTTTCCACAGCCGTTGCGACCGCGGCTGCCAGCGCGGTTTCGATGGTTGGAACGACAGCCTCTTTTCTCAGGTTGGTTGGAGCCGTCGATGCGGACAACCAGAGCGCCAACTACCTGATGACAGCGGCCCTGGCCGTCCATCTCGTCGAAGGGACTCTGGCAACCGCAGCGGCCGCGCAATCAGCGCTTGCCCGCTATCGTCAAAATCAGATCAGCTAAATTTTGAATATTCCCAAGGGCCTCGGAAGGATCCCGGAAAACAAGGGCCCCCTCTTTGACTGTGTAAAGGGCGCTGGCCGCTAGGAGAGCAAGAGCTCCCAAGGCGGCAATGGCGAGGAGGGCAGCTCCTGTCTTCCCGCATGGGGCGCAGATCGATGGCGGACAGTGATAAAAACTTGTGAAAGTCACTTTCATATAGACTAAGTATACCCCCTTTTCATTTTAGCGATAAGCTCAAGTTTCTTTTGATAGAGCCCCTCCTCGAGTCCGGAAAAGTAGGGTTGCGGATTGGTGAAGCGCTCCATGGATGGAGGAAGCCTTCGCAATTCTCCTGCCGCTTTGCTCCGGATGTCGTGAAGCGAAGGGCTCTGATGCACCCGCTTGCCGCCCCGAAAAATCGGTTTGAGAAGGTCTTCGTACTCGAGTCCTGAAAATCGCTCCCGGCGGTTTGGGTCGAAATGGTCGACCCCCGAAAACGG
>DAIDLB010000130.1 GCA_027449725.1 Chlamydiota bacterium | reverse complement strand
TATCCTGCAAATCATGCCGCTTGCGATCTTGCGCATCCTGTTTTTGTTTTGAATATCAATATTTTGCGCGAATTATTAACATCGTATTAACCAGTGAAGGATAGGCTCATCGATTTTCGATTCTTTTTGCGGGGGTAATATCGATAGAAGTATATAACCCCCGCAAAAAGAATCGAAAATCGGCCAAAATAATCCCCAAAATCGACGAACCCTTAATTTGAAGACACTCTCTCAGGCCAAAAGAACCCGAAAATCGACAGAAGCTCATTAGTAAGATAGGTTCCTATGCCCTCAGGGAAGGGAAATCCCCCTTTTCCTCCGTTTTTTGAGACGTCTCGCCTTTGCCTCTTAACCCAATTTCTTCAAAAAGGCACCCTTGAATTTCCTATCCTTCGGACACAACAAACTAATATTAAGCTTATTATGCAATATAACTGCAATTTTAAGATTTAATCTTGAAATTGCACACAGAGCCGTGAGATCATAGAGCTATGAAATACCTTCACCGAAAATTGGAAAAACCGCTTAAGGAAGCTCTTGGACAGTTCCCAGCCGTGCTCATCACTGGGCCGAGACAAGCAGGAAAATCCACTCTCTTGCAGCACTCCTTGAAAGATTACAATTATGTATCTTTCGACGACATCCTGATTCGCAATTTAGCTGAATCGGATCCAGCTCTATTTCTGAAGACTTACGAAGCGCCTCTGATCATCGATGAAATTCAATACGTGCCTTCCCTCTTGTCCTATCTCAAAATCAATATCGATGCCAACCGAAGAAAACACGGCCAATACGTCCTCACGGGATCTCAAATCTTCCCTCTCATGAAGGGAGTATCCGAATCCCTGGCCGGACGCATCGCAATTTTTCAGCTCTATCCCCTGAGCTGGAGAGAGATTCCAGACGCAGATCTTCATAAAGAAACCGCTGTAGCCGGACAAATCCTCAAGGGATTTTATCCCGAATTTCAGGTAGAGCCTGATTTAAATCCAAAATTCTGGCACAGCGCCTATTTGTCCACCTATCTGGAAAGAGACCTTCGAGTGATGCGCAACATACATGATTTGGCGCAATTTCAGCGCTACCTTGTCCTCCTTGCCTCCAGGGCAGGCCAGCTCTTTAATTTAAGTGAGATAGGAAAAGAATGCGGAATTTCTCAAACCACGGCTAAAGACTGGTTGACGCTTCTTCAAGCCACCTCAATCGTCTATCTATTGGAACCTTATGCAAGAAATTTAACGAAAAGGGTCATCAAATCGCCAAAGTTGTTTTTCGTTGACACGGGACTGCTCTGCTATCTTCTTCGCATTGATCATGTCGAACAGCTTATCCACTCCCCTTTCGGAGGACATATTTTTGAAAATATGGTCATCATGGAGAAGATCAAGCAATTTGCTGAAAAAGGAGAGAGAGCTCCCTGCTACTTTTATCGAACAAGCGGTGGAATGGAGGTGGATTTATTGATCGACCAGGGGGATTTTCTCGATGCGTATGAGATCAAATTTTCAGCCACGCCAAAATTTGACATGACCCAGTCCCTTGCAGATTTAAAACAGGAGCATCGAGTGAAAGCGTGCTCTCTTCTCACTCTTCGTAAGGAAAAACTCCCCTTTTCTAACGGCATCCACGCCGAGCATTGGAGCCATATCTTGTAAACAATCCTCGCTATCTTTCAAAGATTGTCAAGCGACATCAGTATATAGTGCTTCCACCTCACCGGCACCCAAAAGGACCGATTCAAAGCCCCGCGGATCGCCGATCGCAAAGTGCCTAGTATTAATTCAATACAAGGTACTTTGCGATCGTCGATTGTAGGGGCTTTGACGCCGAAATTGCTCCGAGAATTTTTGTTACGGACTACCAGAAGGTCGATCCTTAAAATATTCTTCTCGCAGCGTCTGCAATTTATGGCTCAAGACAATCTGAATGGCCACTTCCTGGCGAACCCTTGTAAATTCCGGTAAAGATTGAAACGCTTTTTCGAGAATCTCATGGTAAATACAATGATTAGGGCAGCGCTCCAGGATTTGTTTTACTTGAGGCAAATCCCTGGTTCGGACAGCATCCATTAACTCAGTCCTATACGTATTTGGGTTGAGCCAAATATAGTTTGTGGGCTTTACCGACCACTCCATAAAATTCTCCAATCAAGCAAAAAACGAAGAGATTCTACAATTCAACCGATTTGGAATCAAGAGCCTGCCGGATTAAGCCGGCATCCCGCATGATCTTGGCAAATGCCTCGAAGGAGATCGTCTGCTGCGCGTCGGAGAGCGAGCGATCGGGCTGGGGATGGATCTCGATGATGAGTCCGTCGGCCCCTGCGGCGACGGCGGCGAGCGACATGGGACCGACAAAGGAGCGAAGTCCCGTCCCGTGGCTCGGGTCGACGACGATCGGCAAGTGGGTCAGCTCGCGAAGCGCGCAGACGGCGTTGAGATCGAGGGTATTTCTCGTGTAAGTCTCAAAGGTGCGGATACCCCGCTCGCAGAGGATCACATTCGGATTGCCATGCGCCAAAATGTATTCAGCGGCCATGAGAAGGTCTTGGTAGGTCGCAGAAAAGCCCCTCTTGAGGAGGATCGGGTTTTTCACTTTGCCGAGTTCTTTGAGAAGGGAAAAGTTTTGCATGTTGCGTGCGCCGACCTGCAGAATATCGACGTAGCGTGCGGCCAGCTCGACTTGCGCCGGCTCCATCACTTCGCTCACCGTGAGAAGACCCTCGGCTGCTCCTGCGTCGCGGAGAAGTTTCAGCCCCTCCTCCCCCATCCCCTGAAATTCGTAGGGCGAGGTTCTCGGTTTGAACGCGCCGCCGCGAAGGGCGACAGCCCCTCCTTCCCGAGCGGCTTTGGCCGAAGCGTCGATCTGCTCTTTCGATTCGATCGAGCAGGGGCCAGCTATGGCAAAAAAGTGGCCGCCGCCAAGCTTTTTTCCCCTGCACTCGATCACCGTCGGCTCCGGATGGAAGAGGCGGGACGCGAGCTTATATTTCTGCTCGAGGTTCGATACCTTTTTTACGCCCATGAGGTGCAAAAACGCCTCCTTTCTCACCTGCTTGCCCACTCCCTGCACCAAAGCAATGCGATTGCCCGCCTGTCTGACCGGGGTGAACTTCATTTTTTTGAGCCGCTCGGAGAGAGCCTCGACTTCTCTGTCCGATAAATTAGGATCAAGGTCTAAGATCATATGCCATCTTCTCCAGTTCTTCTGCGGACGCTCCTCGTCCGACAGCCCGCACAAAGTGGGAGCCGACGACAAATCCGTCCGCCTCATTCAAAATCGCCCGCGCATCGTCTTTCGACGCAATACCAAATCCAACCAGGAGCAGCAGGGACACGCGCTTCCGAATCTCTTGCAGCCTTTCCGCCAAATCAGCAGGAACACCCCGCTTCACCCCTGTCGTCCCCTTTCGGCACGCATAGTAGAGAAATCCGCCGCCAAGAGACCCGATCTTCTCAATCCGGTCGAGCGGCGTTGTCGGCGCGGCGACGAAGATCGGCGAGAGGCCGATCTCCCGGCAGAAGCTCCGGTATTCTTCCGATTCTTCGAGCGGCAGATCGACGATGAGGACGCCATTCGCCCCTGCCTCCTTTGCTTGCCTGAGGAAGGGTTCCAACCTCGCCTGGATCGGGTTGTAGTAGGTAAAGAGAACGAGCGGAACCTCGCTCGCTCTTCGAAGCCGCCGAACCAACTCAAGTACGTCCTGCAACTTTGTGTTTTTCTTGAGCGCCCGCTCCATCGCTTGCTGGATCACGGGGCCATCGGCCACCGGATCGGAATAGGGAATGCCGATCTCGAGGAGATCGACGCCGCCCCGAAGGAGGGCCAAAAAGTGTTCGTAGGAGCCATCGCCTGCCGTCAAATAGGCGGCAAATGTGTTTTTCTTAAACATCGAGAAGCCCCTTGCTGAAGAGTTCCGGCAAATCCTTGTCGCCCCGCCCAGACAAGTTGATGAGCACCGTGGCTCCGGCGGGCAGATCTTTTGCAATGCGCATCGCATAGGCCAGCGCATGCGCCGACTCGAGCGCCGGAATAATCCCTTCTGTCCGGCTGAGGAGATGAAAGGCGGCGAGGGCCTCCGCGTCATTGGCCGTATCGTATTGCACCTTGCCGCTCGTAAAGAGGGCGGCATGCTGCGGCCCTACGCCGGCGTAATCGAGCCCCGCAGAAATCGAGTGGGTGTCTGCGATCTGCCCTTCTTCGTCTTGCAGCACATACGAATAGGAGCCGTGGAGCGCGCCGGGAGTGCCGTTTGCAAAGCGGGCCGCGCCGTGCGCCTCGACGCCGACGAGTTTTGTCTCCGAGTCCAGATAGGCCAAAAATAGGCCGATCGCATTCGATCCGCCCCCGACGCAGGCGGCGGCGAGGTCGGGATCTTTCCCTACGCGCTCCAAAAACTGCTCTCTCGCCTCAAGGCCGATCACCGACTGGAACTGAGCCGCCATCGAGGGAAAGGGATGAGGGCCAAGAGCAGAGCCGATGCAGTAATGGGTCGTCTCAAAGCTCTCCGCCCAATCGCGAAGCGCCTCGTTGACAGCGTCTTTGAGGGTCTTTGATCCCGATGAGACGAGAACAACCTTCGCGCCGAGGAGCTGCATCCGCGCTACATTCGGCGCCTGCCGACGGGCATCGATTTCCCCCATGTAAACCACACACTCAAGACCAAAGAGAGCGCAAGCAGTCGCCGTTGCGACGCCGTGCTGACCCGCCCCGGTCTCGGCGATGACGCGGCTCTTGCCCATTTTCCTGGCGAGAAGACACTGCCCAAGGGCGTTATTGATCTTGTGCGCTCCGGTGTGAAGCAAATCCTCCCGCTTCAAAAACATGCGCGCACTCCCCACGGCCCTGGCAAACTGTCTGATTTCCGTGATGGGCGTCGGGCGGCCGGCATAATTGCGTAGGATCTCCTTTAGTTCGTCTTTGAACGCCTGATCGATCGCCTCAAAGCCCCGTACAAGGTCCTCGAGCGGCTTCATGAGAAGTTCAGGGACATAGGAGCCGCCGAAGGGGCCGAAGCGCCCGGGCTTGGCTTTTTTGAGGAACCGCTTTACCTTCTCGAGGTCTTTTTTCCCCGGCGCCGCCTCGACGCCTCTGGCCACATCGACGCCATAGCTTTCGAGACACTTCCCTACCATCTCGGGACAAAGCCCCCCTGCGAGAAAATGCCGTTCTTTCGGCGGAATGAACCCCTCTTTTTTGGGGCCGTCGAAGAGGAGGAAATCGCGCTCGGCGTTGAAGTCGGGAGGTGCGCTCTCGCCATAGGCGAGCACATAGATGCGGGGCAACCCATCCGGCAGCGCGTGATACGCCGCCCTTGCCTTATCCCCGTGCAATTGTACAAAATCGAGTCCCAGCTCATCCGCTGCCGCGCCAATCTCCTCGGCCGTGCTATCGGTAAATACGCCGACAATCTTCGCTTTCCCGCGAACGGCTTTGCAAATCGGTTTAGGATATTCGACAAACCGCGGCGATTCTTTTGCAAAAATAAGCCCAATAAAATCAGCCCCCATCTCGGCAATGATCCGCGCCTCTCCGGCATCGGTGACGCCGCAAATTTTTACCTTTGGCATAAGACGCCTCCTTCCGACCGAGAGAGCGCCTCGCCGATCAGCACGGCATCGTATCCAAGAAGAGCGGCCTCTTCGAGCGAGCTGATCCCCGACTCAGCTACGCATACGCACTCTTCGGGGATGAGCGACGCGAGCTCGCGAAATTTTTCCGGGTGCATGGAAAAGTCGGAGAGATCCCTCTGGTTTACACCGATGATCTCGGCGCCGGCAGACAAGGCGATCTCCATCTCTTCGGCCGTGTGCACTTCCACAAGAGCCTCCAACCCCAATTTCTTCGCTAATCTCAACATCTCCCCCGTCCGTTCTTTCAACACCGAAACAATCAGTAAGATCGCATCGGCGCCCGCTTCGGCACTTTCGATCACTTGTTCGGCGGTGCGAATGAAGTCCTTTCTCAATACCGGCACAGACATGCCCGCAACACTGCGCAAATCGTTCATGCTTCCGCGAAACGCAGCGTTCGTCAAAACCGAAATCGCGCTTGCGCCTTGCTCGACGTATAGCTGCGCCCTTTCTCTCGCATCCGGGATTTCGGCGATGATGCCCTTTGAAGGGGAAGCGCGTTTAATTTCAGCAATAATCGCAACTCCCTCCCTTTTCAAAGCCTGCTTCAGGCTTTTTTTAATAACTGGGATTCTAAAGGGCTTGCCCTTTAGCGGGTCCAGGGCGGAGCCCTGGCAATAACTTTCCAGCACTTTGAGTGCCGCGCCATTTTTGAGGGTTTCTCTCACAATCGCGACAGCTTCTGTGAGGCTTTTGGCGGGGCTATGAAGCGTGAGGGCAACAGCGGCGTTGAGGATGAGGGTGCTTGCGAGGGGGCTTGGGGCGCCGGAGAGGGCGTGGCGGAGGAGGTGGCGATTGGTTTCGGGGGAGCCGCCCTTGAGGTCTTGGAGAGTGCAGGGGGCGAGGCCGAGGGCGTGGGGATCGATGTGGAGGGGCTCGATGGAGGTGGGGGTGACGAGGAGGGCTTGGCAGGGGCCGATGCAGGTGAGCTCGTCGAGTCCGTGGTTGGAGAAGACGAGGGAGCGCTTGGTGCCGAGGAGCTGGAGGGTGCGGGCGAGTGTGGGGACGAGCGCTTCGGTGTGGACGCCGAGGAGGAGGTGGTCTGCGTTTGCCGGGTGGAGGAGAGGGCCGAT
>DAIDLB010000129.1 GCA_027449725.1 Chlamydiota bacterium | reverse complement strand
TAAGAATCCCAATGTTTTTATGTCATGCACTGTGTGCATGACATAAAAACAAATAGGACTCCGAGTAAAGACCTCTCGTTTTTCGGTTGTAACCGAATAAAACAGACTGTATTATTAGGCTAGAACCTAACGAAATGGCCTATGGAACTTCTTTTTGAAATCCAACGAATTATCATTGAACAAGTTGAGACTCAGCCCTTTTTCTGGCGGGATCAATTTAACCAGTTTGTGGCTACAGAGCATGTCTGCGGGATCATTGGGGCCAGGGGGATTGGAAAGACAACCTTTCTGCTCCGGCATGCCATCCAGTCTGGGGCTAAAAAACGAGAAGCCCTCTATGTTTCAGCGGATAATATCTTTTTTTTAGAAAACAGCCTGGTCGATCTTGCCCATTATCTGTATAAGCAAACAACCACCCGACTGTTCCTGATCGACGAGATCCATAAGTACCCAAACTGGAGACAGGAACTCAAGAACATCGTCGACACCTTCCCTTCTATCCGGATCTTCTTTTCCGGTAGCTCCATGATCGATTTGGTCGAGGGAAAATACGACCTTTCTAGACGGGTCGTTCTCCATAAGTTGTGCGGACTCTCCTTTCGCGAGTATTTGCAACTATCGCACCAAATTGCTCTTCCCAAACTAACCTTTGGAGAAATCCTTTCCTCCCATCTGCAAATCGCTCAAGAGTTGCAGGTTACCGGAGTTCTCCGGTATTTTGCCGAGTATTTGCGAATTGGGTATTACCCTTTTTTCAAGGGCTATTCACAAGACCGTGACAAATTTCAAGCCTTGGATAATTCTGTTCAAATGACGATCTATGAGGACATCGCTACGCTTCATTCCCTGAAAACTCCGACATTAGGCACCATCGAAAAGCTCTACAAGTTTGTATTAAACTCTTCGCCAGGCGAGCTGAACGCATCCAAATTAGCCAATTCCCTGGATAAGGACTTTGAGAGCATTTCCAATTACCTCAAATACCTTGAACAAGCCGGATTGATCCGCTTCTTGTATCCGGGAAATTCAGGACAGGCTTCCTTGAGAAATCCCGTGAAAATGTATCCGGAAAACACAAATCTGATCCATGCGGCCTATCTTCCTTTGGCTCAAGATCAGGCAAAGGGAAAAATACGGGAGACGTTTGTCGTGAATCAGATCCAAAACGTGGAAAAGGCTATTTTTTACAGCAGTATAGGGGATTTTAAGATTGAGGATTGCATATTCGAGGTGGGCGGCAAAGCCAAAAACCGCCGCCAGATTGGCGGCGAGAAAAATGCTTATATCTTAGCCGATGACCTGATTGTTGGATCGCAAGCTGTGATCCCCCTCTATCTTTTTGGCTTAATGTATTGAAGAGCTATAAATTCGGATAATTTTGGGGAGATGTGAATTGCAAAACCGGGTTTATCGTCTGGAGAAGCTTTAGACCCCGCCAATACAGTTCGTCATGCCTGAGCATCCGCCTCATTGCATCATTATAGGAACCGCCATCGCCTGCTTCTCTCAAATAGAAGCGATTTAACGACTCCGAAAGAGAAATGTTCTCCCGCTTTGCATTCTTCAGCGCGGTGAAAAAGAGTCCTGCTACGCAGAAAATTCGATTTGGCCTTCTCCAAATTTTCCGCGTCCTTCCTCCATGGTTTTCCACTATCGAGCGGATTTTATCCAAAACACAGGACGGATACTCTTCATAATTATAGTGATAGTATTGGTAAAACAAGTTGCGAAGTTCAGGATCTTCTACGGAAACTTCCCGATATTCATGTGTTATTTGATCGACAAAGCCGATGCGAAACTGGTGATGTCCATCCCAAACGCCCGCCATCATCACACAGATGCAATTTCCCTCTTTGACACTGCTTCTCCAGCCAGATGGCCAAGAACGCTTATCAAACCTGATCCTGATGAATCGCATCCCATCAGACCCATATAACTCCCGCTTGATATCGGGAAGTGTAAATGACCTACCATCCATGCATCCGGCACGAAGAAAATTTTTTCCCTGCCCGGCTGCTGAGTTATTTACGTTGTCATCAATTAAGATGGTATTTGCGAGGGCATCCACATCTTGCGTTACGGTTCTTAGGTTCTTTTTATACCTGATCGCATTCCAAGAATCCTTCTCTTCCCAAAGATCGTCGCGAGATAAGATCCGGCCTTTAAGCTCTTCATACGTATCCTCCCCGAGAAGTTCGCGGACGAACGGGTGGTTCCTGCTTTTATCTCCTGAGCTAAAAAACCAAACCTGCACATCTTCCATTCGATAGAGAAGCTGAATAAACTCTCTGACTCCCGGCGGCACATAATGAGGCACTATAGCAGAAACAACCGACCCTTTCCGTTCTACGTAAGCGGCTACTTTCGTTGTAGCATACTCTGTGAATGCCAATACGTCATCGATATCGAGTACAGCGCGATAGACTGGCGAAACACTCATTCCATCCCCCCAAAAAATTTTGAGCGCCAATCCTAAAACACCTGATCTTAAAAAGAAAGGGCCTGTGTTAGCAGGCCCTTTCTTTAAAAAACACTGGGTTTCCAAAGGGCTTGCCCTTTGGTGGGGTTTAAGGGGCGAAGCCCCTTAAGAAGGCTCGGGGAGCGGCAGGTCTGTGGCTGCTGGCAGCGGGGGTGGGGGCGGAGGCTGTTTGCGTTGGAGTTCGTCGGCGGCTTGGAGACGCTGGCGTTTTTCTTCGGCATCCCAGGTGTTGTCCATGATCTTTTTGATGTCGGTGGCGTCGAGGGTTTCGAACTCCATGAGCATATCGGCCATGAGTTGAACTTTGGCGCGGTTTTCTTCGAGGATCTGGATGGCTCGCTTGTGAGCTTCTTCGATGAGGCCGCGTACTTCAACGTCGATTTTCTCTGCGGTGGTCTCGGAGTAGTTCTTGTCGTGGTAGGTGGAGAGGCCAAGATACTGGCCCGATTCGGCGCGCTCGTCGTAGGAGACTTTGCCGAGGGTGTCGCTCATGCCCCATTCGCAGATCATACTACGGGCGATCTTGGTCGCCTGGGCGATGTCGTGCTGGGCGCCGGAGGACATGTCGCCGACGAAGAGCTCTTCGGCGGCCCTGCCGCCCATGAGGACGACTAGCTGGTCGAGAACTTCCTTCTTCCAGTAGCTGAGGCGGTTCTTTTTAGGCATGAAGTGGGTCGCCCCGAGGGAGAAGCCGCGCGGGATGATGGTCACTTTATCGACGGGGTCGCTGTGCTTGACGATGAGGCCGGCAATGGCGTGGCCCGACTCGTGGAAGGCGGTAGTCCTCTTTTCGTTTTCGTCCATCTCAAGGCTGCGCCGCTCTTTTCCGTAGCGGACTTTGTCGCAAGCTTCTTTGGCTTCGGCAGAGGTGACGGCCGAGCGCCCTTTGCGGGCTGCGAGGAGGGCTGCTTCGTTGAGGATGTTCTCGAGGTCGGCCCCGGATGCGCCGGGAGTGGATTTCGCGAGGTCGTTCAGCTCGACGGATGGGTCGATCTTGATCCGGCGGGCATGGACTTTGAGGATCTCGAGACGCCCTTTGACATCGGGGAGGTCGAGGGTGACGCGGCGGTCGAAACGGCCCGGGCGGAGGAGGGCGCGGTCGAGGATGTCGGTGCGGTTGGTGGCGGCCATGAGGATGACCCCTTCTTTGGTGTCGAAGCCGTCCATCTCGACGAGGAGCTGGTTAAGGGTCTGTTCACGCTCGTCGTGCCCACCGCCGATACCGGCGCCACGGTGGCGGCCGACGGCGTCGATCTCATCCATGAAGATGATGCAGGGAGCGTTCTTCTTCGCCTGGTCGAACATGTCGCGGATGCGGCTAGCGCCGACGCCGACGAACATCTCGACGAAGTCGGAGCCCGAGATTGAGAAAAAGGGGCGTTCGGCTTCGCCGGCGACAGCTTTGGCGACAAGGGTCTTTCCTGTTCCTGGAGGACCTACAAGGAGAACCCCTTTCGGAATCCGGGCGCCGAGGGCGGTGAATTTTTGCGGATCTTTGAGAAAGTCGACGATCTCTTTGAGCTCTTCTTTCGCTTCTTCGCAGCCGGCGACGTCTTTGAACGTCACTCGGTTCGACTCGCGCGTCATCAGCTTGGCCGGCGACTTGCCGAAGTTCATGGCTGAAGAGCCGGCCCCTTTCATCTGACGAGAGAAGATGAAGTAGAGGAAGAGGAAGACAAGGAGGACAGGGAGGATCGTGATGAAATAGCTGAAGTAGTTGGGCGAGGGTTCCTGACTTTTGAAGTTGCGCTCGAGGACGGTGTTGCGCGGCTGGTCGGGCGCGCGGAATTCCAGCCCTTTGTTCGCATCGAAGCTCGTCCACTCTTCTTTGGCTTGGGCAAACCAGCGGCTATACAGTTCGGGATCCTGCTTCTCAAGGGTGCGTGTAGAGAGCTCCTGGTTGTTGAAATACCAGATTACGTCCGCTACTTTGGTCCGCGCTTTGTCGAGGCGCACCTGGTTGTTTTCCAGCTCCTGGGTCACTTCGCTATACTGCTGCAACTCTTTGACGTAATTCCTGACGCTGCGGAGAGGGAGGAGGCGGACGCCGTCCTGTTCGCGGTTGATCTCCCGGAAGATGCCTCCGACCTGGCTTACGCCCTGGCGGTAGACGCCGATCTGGTCTTCATAGGGCTGCTCAGAGGCGAGAGAAAGCTTTTGGTCGAGGTTTTTGAGGTTCTGCTTGATCGACTCGGTCCCAATGCCGAGGGCGGGCGAGCGGAGCAGCGCGACCAGGGAACGGAGCTCCTTGCCGAGCTCTTCTACGTTTGCCTCGTTCGGCATCTGCTGGGCACGGGTGAGCGCCTGCTCGACAGCCGGATAGCTGATGGCATCTCTTTCCCCTACTTCGCGAATGACGATGCTGTTTTCGCTTTGCGCGGTATCATAGAGCGGGCCGACGATGACGTAGCCGCCGCGCGGAATCGGTTGGCCGCTGAGCTGTAAGAAGAGGGTGGCGGAATCCTGCACGCTCTTTCGGGAGGCGTCGAGATCCTGGACGAGGGCTGCCTGACGGACCGTGAGATCGTGGTTGGTATTGAGGAGATCGAGATAATGATAGCGCTCTTCGCTCTCGGCGGGCAGCTGGTCGCGGAACTTTCCGATGAAGGTGACAAGGTTTTCGTTCTGTGCGATTTGCCGGTTGTCTTCGGGCACGGTCAAGTTCAGGTTGATGAGATGCTCCACCTGATGGCTGAACGAGACTTTCGCAAGACGTCCGGACGTAAGCGACTGAATCGTCAGCATGATGACGATGGCGGCCAAGAGAAAAAGAAGAAAGCCTCCCGGAAGCCCTCTTTTGGAATCTTTGGATTTATTGTCGTTTGCCATCTTCCCCCAGAAGAACCTTATCTTATTCGTTTTTTAGTCTTTAGAAAACATTGCCGAACGAAGAAATTAAACCATCTCTCCGCTATTTTCGTAAAGACTCCCGTCTCAGCAGCAAAATGTCCCTATAGCAAATATAGATTAAATTGTCTTAGCGCCCTGAATGGTAGAGGCGCGAATTCAGAACAACCCATTCGTTTTCAATCGGTTATTATTGATAAATATTTTTACGATTTTTCCGGGGCCGCCGGCCCGGGGACGTAAAAAATTTCCTACCGGCTTCTTTTGTTCAAGGATCCGGGGACAAATTTTCCGAAGCAGGGGCGGCGCCTGATCGTCAGGGCGAGTGCCGGGCGGAGAGAGGGAGAGCCAATAGTCTCCTTCCCCCGGGAGGGAAACGCTCGCCTCCCCTCTTTCCCACAGCCCCTGCCAGCCGGACGAGGGTTCTCCCTCGCCGACCACGATGTCCCAGTCGCCGGATCTCGCCGATCCGGCGGAGGGGAGCCGGACAGGCTCTCCAAACTGCGGCAGCTTGTCCGCGAAAAAAAAGAGATGGCCCCGGTTGGCTGCAATTTTTCGGTTTTTGACCAGGATCTCCGCACTCTTCTTTTCGGAGGTCCAGTCGAGAACCGTTTCCAACACATCGCGGGAAAGAGGGTGAATCTGTTGGAGCAGGTAGCGAAGCTCCACCCGCTCCGTCCCCTCGCAATCAATCCAGATCCCAAACGGGCCCCGTTTAACAGGAATTTTTTCGGCCCTTTTGGCCAGGTAAGCGTCGAGTTCGTGGGAGCGCTCCGCGAGGAGCTGCAGGTTTTCCCTCACCCCTTTCCCGAACGACTCTTCGAGCCCGGGCAAGAGAGAAAGGCGCATTCTCGCGCGCAAATAGCGGGGATCGCGGTTCGTCGGATCGTCGAGCGCCCGGATCGAAATCGCCTGTTTGGGCACTTTTAAGAGGGGCCGCCAGATAGGAACGCCTTTTCGGACGCTCACTTCCCGCATCCCGAAGAGGCGGGTCAGGTGCGCTCCTTCAAAGAGCCGTTTAAGCGCGGTTTCTGCAAGATCGTCTGCATGATGTCCCATGAGGACAGCCTGGTAGGGGATTTTTTCTCTGAGCGAGGCAAAAAAGGAGAGGCGCAGTTCCCTCGCCTCCTCTTCGGTCGTCCGCCGATCCAGCCGCTTAAGATGGAAAGGGACTCCAAGCCGCCTCGCCTCGCTCTCCAGGAAGAGAGCCTCTTTGAAGCTCTCTTCCCTCCAGCCGTGATCGACGTGGGCGAGATGGATTTCGGCCCTGCCCCAGAGAAGGGCGGCCCGGAAGAGCGCCTCCGAATCGGGGCCGCCCGAATAGGCGATCAAAAGCGGGCTTTTCCCGTCCCAGCGCTTCTCGAGGAACTCCTTCACAACTAGATTGAGATCGACTAGACTTTTTCTCATGGCTCTACCGCTTCTCTGGCGCTCGCTCCTCTTAAGCTATCTCCGGACGCTGGCCCTTTCCGCCCTGACGTTTCTTGCCGTCCTAGTCGTCACCCGCTTCAAAGAGATCGCGCGCTTTACCGCGCTAAGCGGCGACTGGGGAAAGACGCTATTATTTATAGCTTACCAGTTTCCGCTCATTTTGCCGATGGCAATCCCCATTTCCGCCCTGATCGCGTCCCATCTTCTTTTTTTGAAGCTGAGCCGGACCCATGAGCTGACGGCGCTCCGCGCTTCGGGCCTAAGCCTCCGAAAAATCCTTGCACCCCTTCTCTTTGCTTCGCTTCTCCTCTCCATAGGAAATTTCTCCCTCTCGGCCGAACTGGCCCCTTTTTGCCGAAGGGAGTCGAAGACAATGCTCTTTCGGGAAACGAGCATCAACCCTCTCCTCCTCCTCCAGCGGCAGCATCTCGGCAAGCTGAAGCATGCTTATCTCGATATGACTTTGGAAGAAGACGGGAAAACCGCGCGTGATGTGACTTTGATCAGTTACAATGAAAGCCAAAAAAGGCTGGTTATGCTCCGCGCGGAAAAACTCACTCTGAAAGATGAGGAGCTGATCGGAAAAAATGCGTTCATCCTATCGCATCCGGACGGTCAGGAAAGCGGCTTTGATTCCCTCGCAATCGAAAATCAGGCGTCCCTCTCAACGGCGGCGCCGATCCTGTCGCAATTTTTAAAAAAGAGCCTCCCCAAGCTCCAGGCCGACGCAAAACCCCTCCGGATGCTCCTCTTGCAGGCAAAGCTCGAGAGAAAGAAGGCGGCGGGCAGCGCGCGGATCGAGATTCTCCGGAGGAGCACGCTCTCTTTGGCTGTCTTTAGCTTCACCCTCCTTGGATGCGCATTCGGCATCTCGACAAAGCGGGTTGCGAGGCAAAGCACTCTCCTCATGCTCCTTTTAGCGTTGAGCGTGATGGCAAGCTACCTCATGGGCAAAGGGCTCAAATCGCAGACGCTCCCGGCTTTTGCGATCTTTTTCCTGCCCCACCCACTTATTTGGGCTGCCTCCTGGGTTCGGCTCAAACAAATCGCGCGGGGCGTTGGATGAAAATCTGGCAGCGCCATCTCCTCTCGCGTCTTTTTAAAACGCTCTTCCTGATCCTCTCCACCCTGTTTTGCATTTATGTCCTGATGGACCTCTCCATCCACGGGATGCGCTTTTTTTCAAGCAAAGCGGGCAGCCTCGATCTGTTTCTCTATTACATCCGTTCCTTTTCGCAGCACCTCGACCTTTTTTTTTCCCTCTCCTTCCTCTTGACCCTTCTCAAAGTGCTCAGCGACCTCTCCCACCACTCGGAGCTGATCGCGCTCCACATGGCGGGGCTCTCCACCCCAAAACTCTCCAGGCCCCTTTTGTCCGTTGCACTCGCGCTTGCGCTCTTCTCTTTGGCAAACAGCCAATGGCTCTCCCCCCACGCGCTCGATTCCATCGATTCGTTTCGGGCCCAGCACGCCAAACGGAAAAAGTCGGAGATGCGCTCGCACGCCCATACGGTGACGCTCGAAGACGGATCGGAGCTGGTCTACCAGAGATTTGATCCAAAGAAAAAAATACTCTTCGACGCCTTTTGGCTCCGGAGCCAAAGCGAGATCTGGCACATGAAAACGCTTACGATGGAAGGGGTCGGCCATTTCGTCGATTGTTTCGAGCGGAACGAAAAAAAGCAGCTGACCCTTGTCCGCTCTAATGAGAGCCTGCC
>DAIDLB010000128.1 GCA_027449725.1 Chlamydiota bacterium | reverse complement strand
AGTGTTTTATAGAAGAGATTTTCACAAAGCGGGTCTAAATCCAATCTTCCTTCCAGATAATTTGGGACGAGACCGGTGATCGTATGCTGCTCTTCCGGGTTTTGCAGATCGGGATCCGCCAACCATCCTGCATGCGTTTTGCCGGGATTTTCCAAGTCATGCAAGGCATGGATGAGTTCATGAGCGAGCGTTACAACGGACGTGCCTCTTTGGTAGCGAATCTCTCCATTCACAAACCCGCAATACGAATGCCCGGCATCTTTAATTGTAACCGTATTGTCTGCTGAATTGTAGCAACTTGATCTTCTCAGGTTTTGATGTTGAACGAATAGTTCCTTGTCTGTTCTCATCAATCGCCGGATCAACTCTCTGCCCGGTTTCAAATGAATCAAGTCTTTGAGTAAACCGGCAATAAAGTGGTACTCGCCAGAATCTTCGGGATGGACGATTTGGACTTTTGAGTGGAGTAAGGAACGGAACAGTTCGGTCAGCTTTTCTTCGGATTTCTTTTTCAAAATGACGTGGGAATCCAAGCGCCTTTCATAGGCGGACCAGTTGCAACCCAAATTGCTCAGAGACATGAAACTACACCGAATTGAGATGAGTTCGATTATCTCTTGAAAACAGAAAAAGAGTCAAATATTCAAAATAACGGTTTATTTAAAACCAATTGAAGTATTTTATTCTGTTTCCGGTTTCATCAGCGGGAAAAAGAGGACATCGCGGATGGAGGGGGCCGAGGTGAAGAACATGACGAGCCTGTCAATCCCGATCCCGATGCCGCCTGTCGGGGGCATCCCCTGACAGATCGCCTCTAAAAACTCTTCGTCGAGCGGGCTCGCCTCTTCATCGCCCTTTTCCCGCAACTCCGCCTGGTTTTCGAGGAGCTTTCGCTGGAGTTCGGGGTCGTTGAGCTCGGTATAGGAGTTGCAGATCTCTTTGCCGAGGATAAAACTTTCAAAGCGCTCGACAAGTCCTTCATTTTTGGCTTGAGGGTCGCGGTGGGGTTTACAGAGAGGCGTCGTTTCGATCGGATGGTCGATGATGTGGTGGGGTTGGATCAGGTGCGATTCCGCAAATTCTTCGAACAGCATGGCGATGAGAGAGCCTCTCTTCGCGCTTTCAACCTCTTTCGGGTCGAGTTTCGTCTCTTTGAGGAGATGCGAGCGGATCTGATGGTCGCTCATCGAATCGACGTCGAGAGGGCCGTAGATCTTGATCGCCTCTTTCATTGTAAGCCGTTTCCAGGGCTTTTTAAAGTCGATGACCTGCGCCGTCGCCTCATCGTCGGGAGCATAACGGATTTTCGTGTCGCCAAAAAGATCGAGGGCGATCGTCTCGAAGAGCCCTTCGACAAAATCCATCATGTCATTGTAATCCCAGCCGGCAGCGTAGGCTTCCAGCATCGTAAACTCTGGGTTATGCGTCCGGTCGATCCCTTCGTTTCGAAAGACTTTTCCAATCTCATAGACCCGCTGCATGCCGCCGATGATCAGCTTTTTCAGCGAGATTTCAAGCGCGATCCGGAGGAACATATCCTGGTGGAGTGCGTTGAGGTGCGTCGTAAACGGCCTCGCTTCCGCGCCGCCGTAGATATTTTGGATGATCGGCGTTTCCACTTCTTCAAACGCCTGGTCTTCCATATACTTGCGGATCGCAAGGATGATGCGCGAGCGGAGGCGGAACCTCTCCATCGATTGAGGGTTGGTGATGAGGTCGAGCCACCGCTTCCGGTAGAGAACTCCCTTGTCGGCCAAACCGCTATGTTTATCCGGCAGGGGGAGGAGCGATTTGCAAAGGAGCGTCGTCTTTTTGACGAAGACGGTCAATTCCCCCTTTTGCGTCCGGAAGAGATGTCCTTCGACGCCGATCAGGTCGCCCAGGTCAAGCTTTTTCTCGACGAACTTCATCGCGCTGAGCTCTTCCGTAGGAGTAAACCCGGCGACCTCGCTTTGGTCGCGATTGAACATCACCTGGATCCGCCCCGTCTCATCCTGGATGTGGCCAAAGGCGTTTTTCCCCATCGCACGGAAAAGGACCAGCCGCCCCGAAACAAAGACGTGCTCGGTATTGCCTGCGGCCGCATCGTCGAAATGGCCAACCTCTTTTCCTTCGGTTTCGACCGTGAGCTGCGACGCCTTTTGAGTGTGGACGTATTTAGGCGGATAAGGATCGACTCCCAGCTCGCGGATCTCGGCGAGTTTGCGGCTTCGGTTTTGAAACTCTTCATGGCTGTGGTACTCGGGAGGGATGATCATAGCGTCCAAAAAAATTCAGTTTGAATAATTGATGAATTCCTAGATCATGCAGGTTCTATGCATCAAAGTCAATCGGAAGACGCTTGGAAAGGCTTTCTCCGCCTTT
>DAIDLB010000127.1 GCA_027449725.1 Chlamydiota bacterium | reverse complement strand
CCTTTAACAGGGGCCTGGGGACGGAGTCCCCAGAGACGGCTTCGACGACAGACTGGGCGTAGGCTTCGGCGGTGAATTTCTTTGCGGCTTCGGATTCTAAAAACTGTCCTCCCCGCTCTACATATCCTTCCCACTCTTCCTGGCTCATTTGCTGCAGAAAGTTGACCATCTCGAGATCGTCTTTGAATTGACGCCGGTCGATGAAGCAATCTTTGGGCAGGTAACGGTCGATGTTGGGCGCGCCCCAGTAGATGGGGACGACGCCTGCGGCAAGGCAGTCCCAGAGTTTTTCCGTGATGTAGCCATTTTGATTGCAGTTTTCGTAGGCGATGGCGAAGCGGTATTGCTTGAGCACGTCCATCTTGACGGGGATAGTGCCTTTCCATGAGCGGAAGTTGCGTTTCTCCCAAAACCGGCCGTAGAGGTCGAAGGGAAACTCCGGATGCGCTTCGAAGAAGCGGATGAGTTTTTCTCTCTCTTTGTAGAGGTCGTTCGGGTGTTTGCTTTGCATTCGGGAGGCGATTAGGGTGAGGAATTTTCTCTGTTCATAGGGGATGAGGTCTCCTGCCCGCATAGCCATGTAGGGGAGGTGGAATTTGAAGAAGCGCTTGTTGTCGACGAGAGTGTCGTCCCAGGTGTAGACCTTGGAGAAGAGGTCGAACATCTCCCAGCTTCGCGGATCGACCGTCGGCGGCTCCCAGGCAAAGAAGATCAGCTTTTCTTTGCCGATATTCTCCAGGGCCAGGTCCTTCAGCGAGAGGCCGATCCCCGTGATCACCAGATAGGCGCTCTCTTTTTCCAGCGCCTCATTTCGGGGGAGGCCTATCCCAAGCCACTGTTTGAGCTCATCCCAGGTCTTTACGTCGCGGAGGCGTCTAAGCCACGGGAGGTGCGCCTTTCGGTCCCAGTGGCGGACGCAATAGCCTTTCTCTTCGAGTTTTTTTCGGATCAGGTAGTAGAGGCCGCCTTGATGCGAGGCGAAGCATCCCTCGCCCGTCTCATCGGGGCGCCAGTCGTCGTAGTATTCAATTCTGGCACCGGCAAAGCAGAGGAGGAACGCGAGAAGCCAGCTCATGATCCGTGTTGGATTTCTGTGCGGGAGAGATAGCGTTCGTTCTTCCGGATCTGTTCGAGGCTGATCGGCTCATAGGAAAAGCGGCTCTTTTTCTTCCCTTCGAGAAGGATCGCCAGCCGTTTCCTGTTTTCCCGCGATAGGAAGCTCCGCGCCTCTTTGAAAAACGCTTCGTAGGTCAGCGCCTCAAAGCCTGCAAGCCGCTTTTCGATCCAATTGAAGTCGCCGTCGAGTTCAAAGGCCAGCTTGTCGAAAAGGCCGCTTTTTTCTTTCAGGTTTCTTCGCATTTGCGTTTTGAGGACTTCGGTCACACTCTTTTTCAAGAGGGCGAAGCGCTCTTCGGACACCATTTCCGGCAGCTCCTGGAGCGCGGTCTCTAAAAAGAGCTCGAAGCGCTGGAGCAGCTCGTCGGGTTCATGCGAATTGGATTGGACCATAAAATATTGGAACAGGCGAAACTCCATCTCCACGTGGTCGCTCTGGACGATGTAGCCCGTTTTTTGTTTGGTGCGGAGCGTGTCGTAGAACGACTCGTCGAGGACGGCCGAGAGGATCTCCTGCGCGGCCCTCCTCTCAAAGGAAAAGCTCCCCTGGTCGAGGAGGAGAAAGGCGGCGTTGCCGAGGACGTCTGTCGTCTCGGAGATGGCGAAGGGCCCGTCGGAGGAGAGGGCGAGGATTTTGGTTTGCGGCTGCTTTCTCCGCGGGAACGGCTTCGAGCCGATGAGGTGGCGCACATCGAGCCAGGCGCCTTCGGCCTCTTTCAGGCTGAGGTTGCCGGCGAAAAGAGCCTCCGCGTATGTCTCCTCGAAGAGCGAGCGGGAAAAGGCGAGAAACTCCGCATAGCCGATCTTTTCCAGGGCGGCGAGCTTGTCTTTCCGCGTCTTCCTATCAGAGTCCATCAGAGACAGGGCCAGTTCTCTCGCCTGGATGCAGGGCATGTCGAGTGCGCCGTTCGCATATCTTTTCCGGTGCTTTGACTTGCACGCTTCGAACTCTTCTTTCGTCGCGTCGACAGGCGATGCAACCTGTTTCAAGATCTCCTGCAGCAAAAAGGAAGCTTTGTCGCTAAACCCTTCGACTTGGAAGTGGATCCGGTTCCGGTCGAACCGGAAGCTCGCCTTGAGGCCTGCGTCCGCCGCTGCCGCCAGGGTGGGGTGGAGGTGCGTCTCCAAGAGGTCGAGATAGAGGTTGGTCAGGGTTGCCTGCTTCGCCCCTCCACAGATCTTCGGCGTGAGGAAATGGAGCGAAAGACAGGCTTCGGGAGATTGAAACTCCTCGGCCCTCATGTAGTAGGCGGTCCCGAAGTCATCCTGGGCGATGAGAGTTGGATGCGCTTCTTGTCCTTCGCCGCTCAACACGGCAAAAGATGCGGGAAGGAACGGATTCGGCTCCGGAATGCGGATCTCGGGATGGATTTGCGTGTGCTGCCAGGCCTGCAGCTGCGCCTCCGGGATCTCGCGGATCGCATAAGCCGCCCCCATCCAACGCTCCTCTGCTTCGGCTGCGATCTTCGTTTTGGCGCTGTCCGCAGTCAGTGTGAAGAGGCAGTTTGCAGGTGTGAGCCAGGCTCCGAGCTTCTCCAGGCTTTCCGGTTCGTAGGAAGCGGCCAGGAGTTCTCCGCGGGGAAAGGTCGCGAGATCTTCATCGAGCAGGGCCTCTGCCAGGTGCATCGTGAAGGAGAAGGCGTTTTGTCGCGACTGGTATTGGTATTTCATGGAAGAGACGGCGTTCATCTCCTGGAAGAGAAAGAGAGGGATGCCGCCCGAGCGCAGTCTCTGGATCGCCTGAAAGCAGCGCAGAGCCGCCGTCTTCCACTCGGAGAGCCCCTTGTCGGTCAGTTCGAGCTGGATCTGGAAGAGGCGGTGCGCCGTGCCTCCCAGATCTTGAACGCCGAACGAGGCGTCTTCGATCAGCCCCTCTTTTTTCAACAGCTCATGAAGACTATATGTCTGTCCTCGCGAAAGCGCATAGCTGTAGAGGTGCGCCGGACGGGAGGGGTCAAGGCTGAGATCGGCCGGCAGCTCCCAAGCAAGGCAGAGAGTTTGGCGCTGCTTGATCGGCTGGATCCAAGTCAGATGGCCCCGCTGCCTTTCCGAAGTGATCTCTCCCTCAACCCAGGAGGCGGCAGGCCTCTGGACAGGTACCGGAGCAAACAGCGCCGCCGCCGTATCGGCCAGCTCTTCGAGAGGCGCCGGCGCATAGAGGACAAGGCGCATCTTCTCCGCGGAATAGTGGGCCGAGTGCCACTCTTTCAGCGCGCTCTGCGGAATCGCCCCAAGAGTCTCCGAGTTGCCGGTTGAAAATTTGACATTGGGATGGTTTGGATTGCCCGTCTCCTTAAAAACCATGTATTCGCGCCAGGCGTCGTTTTCGATATTTTTGGAGAACTCCTGGTCCACGGCATGCAATTCGCGCGAGATGCCGGAAGGATTGAAGAGCGGGTCGATGAAGAAGCGGGAAAAGCGCTCCAAAAGAGGCGAAAAGCCCTCATGGCCGGAAGAAAACATATAGACGGTCCGATCCGTCGACGTATAGGCGTTCATCGCGCCGCTATAGTCGGAAATCAAAGCGGAAAACTCATTCTCCCTGGGAAACGGCTTTGTTCCCATGAAGAGCATATGCTCGCAGAAATGGGCCATCCCCGGATATTCGACAGGATCATCCCAGGAGCCGGCATTCACAGCCAGCGCCGCCGCCGACTGGTCAGCCTTCGGATCGGAGATCAAAAGCGCCTGCAGTCCATTCGGAAGGCGGATCTTCGCCGTCTGCCTCTCTTTCAGGTCGGAGTTGAGCAGCGGAAGATGCGCGAGATCTTCGATCTTTTCATACGAAGCGGCTGCGCCGGCTGTAGTCATCATACAAATTGCGGCAAGAGAGAGGGCGGCTTTCATCGAATACTCCA
>DAIDLB010000126.1 GCA_027449725.1 Chlamydiota bacterium | reverse complement strand
CGATCTCGTCGCCGTCGATCCGGCCGTTGATGTCGGGAAATTCTTTCAGCGCGGCAGCGCATGCTTTGACGAAAAAGGACATGAAGCCGAGCTTGACGCCATGCTTTTTCTGAAAGCTCTCCTGCTCCTTCTCCCGTACGGACATGACGGCCGACATGTCCACCTCGTTGAAGGTCGTCAGCATCGCCGTCTGATTTTTCACCTGCACGAGCCTTTCCGCAATCGTGCGGCGAAGCTTCGTCATCTTTTTTCGCGACTCGCCTCTGGAGCCCGGAGGAGGTGCTGGAGGAGGCGCCATTTCCGGAGCCTTTGGCTGCAGCGCTTCATCTACGCTTCTCCGAATCCCCGGACCGCTGTCCAACGGCTTGGGAGTAGGTTTCGGAGCTGCCGGAGCTACGGGAGCCGGCGCTGCTGGCGCAGGGGCGAGAGCGCTGTCGATGCTTCCGACGACCTGTCCCACCTTGACCGTATCGCCGCTTTTGACGGAGAGCGTTACGACTCCTGCAGCCGGCGCATAGACGGCCTGATTGACCTTATCGGTCTCCAGCTCGAAGAGCTCATCATCGGCCTTCACCTGCGATCCGGTCGGCTTGAGGATGGCGCCGACAGTGCCTTCGGCAATCGATTCGCCGACGCTTGGGATTTTGATCTCTATTTTCATGCAAATGCCCCTTCGAGAAAATCGCGCAGCTCTTTTTCATGGCGGCGATGCGACCCTGTCGCAGGCGACGAGCTGCGTCGGCGCCCCGCGTAGTTCATCTTTTTTCCGGAGAGTTTCTCCAGCTCCGGCCGAATATATTCCCACGCACCCATATTCTCATGTTCTTCCTGCACCCAATAAAGAGAGGCTGCCTTGCTGTATTTGGAAAGGAGCGACCCGATTTTTTCCGCATGGAGCGGGTAGAGCTGCTCGATGCGGATTAGGGCGATATCGGCCCGATTTCTTTTTGTCCGCTCCGCCTCGAGGTCAAAATAGACTTTGCCGGAACAAAAGAAGAGCTTCTCTGCCTGCGAAGGGCCGTTCGGATCATCGAGGACCTCTTCGAAAGAGCCTTTTGTGAAAGCGCTGAGCAGACTTGACGTCTCTTTCGAGCGGAGATGACTTTTCGGGGTGAAGACGATCAGCGGCTTTTTGATCCCCCTCTTCACTTGGCGCCGGAGCGCGTGGAAGAGCTGGCTCGAGCTTGTCGGGTTGATGATCTGCATATTGTTATTGGACGAGAGCTGTAAAAAACGCTCGATGCGGGCGGACGAGTGCTCCGGCCCTTGCCCCTCCATCCCGTGAGGCAGGAGAAGGACGATGGACGACGAGCGCATCCATTTTTGCTCTGCCGACGAGATGTACTGGTCGATGACGACCTGTGCGGTATTGGCAAAGTCGCCGAACTGCGCCTCCCAAAGGACCAGAGCATTGGGGTTTGTCCAGCTATACCCGAATTCAAAGCCCAGGACCGAATATTCCGAGAGCGGCGAGTTGATGGCGTCGAAGCGCCCCTGCCCTTCCTGCAGATGCTGCAGAGGAAAGTAGAGACTCCCGTTTTCCTGATCTACAAAGACGGAATGCCGGTGGCTGAATGTGCCGCGGCGCACGTCTTGTCCGGAAAGACGCACAGGTGTCTTTTCCAGGAGGAGCGACCCATAGGCCAGACACTCGCCAAGCCCCCAGTCGATCTGCCCTTCCTCCATCATCTTCTTTCTCTCTTCAAGCCACTTTTGAAGCTTTGGGTGGAGATGGAAGTCCGCCGGCAGTTGGCTCGTCTGTTGGACGATCAGGCGAAGCGCCGCCTCGTCGACTACCGTATGCACCGGATCGAAGAGGGAGCCTTGCTTCGGCTGTTCTTGAGCGGGAAGGGATTCTTTGGCCGCCGCCTGTTCTTTTTCCAAGTTGGCTTTGAACTCGGCTTCGAGCGTTTCGGCCATCTGCCTCTCGAGATGCCCTTCCGAGAGGAGTTTTTCCAAATAAAGCTCGCGGATCGGCGTCTTGGCCCGGATCAGCTTGTAGTGAAGCGGCTGCGTGAAAAAGGGCTCATCCCCTTCGTTATGCCCATATTTGCGGTAGCCGTTGAGATCGAGGATCACATCGACGCCGAAGCGCTGGCGGATCTGCATCGCCATCTTCGCCGCAAAGAGGCAGCTCTCGGGATCCTCCGCATTGAGATGGAAGACCGGAGCGCCGAACGCCTTGGCCAAATCCGAGCAGTAGCGCATCGAATGGGCCTCGCTTGGAAGCGTCGTAAACCCGATCTGGTTGTTCAGGATGATGTGGATCGTTCCGCCGGTCGCATACCCGTCGAGCTGGACGAGCTGCATCGTCTCATAGACGACCCCCTGCCCGGCAAATGCCGCATCGCCATGCATCAGGATCGCCGCGGCCTTGGCAAAACCGCCCCCTTTTTGAACCTGGGACGCCCTCGTCTGGCCCAGGACGATCCCGTCGACCGATTCGAGGTGAGAAGCGTTCGGGGCCAGATGGACCATGGCGCCGGCGATCTGGGAAGAAAAGCCCTTGTGATACTTGACGTCGCCGCTCCCGTCTTCCATCGACAGGGGGTAGAACGTATCCTCAAATTCCTTGAAAACGACCGAATAGGGCTTTCCGAGGATGTTGGAAAGGACATTCAAGCGGCCTCGATGGGCCATCCCGAGAAAAAATTCTTCCGCCCCTTCCGAGATCCCCTCTTCAAGGAGTTCTGCCAAAAGCGGGATGATCGTCTCGATCCCTTCGAGGGAAAAGCGCTTTTGGCCCGCATATCTCGTGTGAAGGTATTTTTCGAGCAGCTCCGATCGGTTCAGCGCTTGGAGGATCAGCCTCTTTTCTTCGATCGACGGTTCGATCTTGAGCTCCGGTTCAATCCGCTCCTGCACCCATTTCCGCACCTCCGGGTTTTCGATCTCAAACCCGATCCTGCTGCAGTAAATTTTAGAAAGGGCGTCTACGATCTCGGAGAGGGGCGCTTCAGGGCCCTTGCATAGGCCAAACGAAGGAAACGGTTTCGAGAGGTCTTCCTTGGAAAAGCCAAACGCCTCGATGGAGAGCTCGGGCGCTTCCCGCCTCTCGAGAGCGATGGGATTGATCGGCGTCAAAAGGTGGCCGAAGCGGCGGTAGGCCTGGACGAGCTCATAGATGCGCAAATCAAAGCCGCCGGAAGCCACGGCCGGTTTCTGCAGATAGCTCCCAAAATCCATCCCCTCAAAAAAATGGGTCCAGGAGGGATCTATACTGGACGGATCGGCCCGATAACGGGCGTAAAGCTCTTCGATCAGCGTCAAATTTGCCAGGGTATGATCTGGAAAAGGCTTGGCCATATCCTTTCAATAACAAACCTCTGCACAAATTCCAATCGAAAAAAATCCCGTTTTAGGTTAATCTGTGCGAGCAACTCTTTTTCCCTTGAAAAAAAGGGAGGGAGCGTGGTTTTAAAAAAATAGTTTTAGAAAGAACTCGCAGAACTCTCTTCGCAGGCAAAAAACGGTTCTGAGGAAAAAGGGCGTTTTTTTAGTCCGAATAAAGTTTTGCGAGTTCTTTCTTTACACAATCGCCGTCCTTGGGCTATATGGGGCGCGGGAAAAAACAATGTGCAGGGGTTATGAAAAGCGAAAGACTAAAGAAACTCGAGATCGAATTGGAAGACCTCGAGCAGTGGATGGGACTGGGACTTGTCCCGAAAAAAGATGTTGAGAAGCATAAAGAAGAGATCCGCGGACTCAAGTCGAAGATCGACGAAGAGAAGGAGCGGCTCCGCTGCCTGAAAGAGAGCGGCGAGATGGAAGAGTATGCGGCGCCTAAGCGCTCTCCGGCCAGACAGGCCTATGCTGAACCGCACACCTTGCCCGACATGGAGATGAGCGACAACATGACGGACGCAGGTCTTGACATGGAGACCGAATCGCACGAAACGGAGACGGTTTCAGACGATGAGACAGAAGGCGGAGGCGGGGGTGGAGAAGACGAGACTCTCCTTGAAGAAGAAGACGAGGATCCCTTTTCAGACAGGAACCGCTGGAAGCGCGGCATCTTGGAAGACCCGGACCGCGATAATTGGTAGAGCCGGTAAGCCTCTATTTCCATATCCCCTTCTGCACAAAGAAGTGCCCTTACTGCCATTTTTACGTCGTCCCAAATAAACGGGATCTGCAAACGGCCCTCATGGAGGGCCTCCGTTTGGAGTGGCAGAGGGAATCTCCCAAGCTCCAAGGCAAAGAAGTCGTTTCCGTCTACTTCGGCGGTGGGACGCCGTCGCTTCTCTCCCCGGCTTACCTCGCCGAGATCCTCGAATGGGTCGACCCCCACCTCTCCC
>DAIDLB010000125.1 GCA_027449725.1 Chlamydiota bacterium | reverse complement strand
CGAAATCAGGGTGTCAGCGCAAAGGGCTTTTCTAGCGGCAATGGTCATTGGGACAGCCTCAATCAAAAAAATGGAGGCTAAAAGTTTACGAAAGAAAAACTTTACTTACTCGAAAAAAATCGCCAGCGGGAACCGCTGTTAATAGATTCTTTTGAATTTGAAAAATTAATTATGTCTTTTAAAATATTGAATTTCACGTTCATGCTTGAGCGCAGCGGCTCTTGTGCTAAATGTTCCCAAGTTGCGCCGTTTGCCTGTTTTGGGATTTTTAGAGCGGGAATAGAGCCTATAGCCTCCGGAGGGCAATTTTCGGATCATTCGAAATGTTCCTCCGACACGATCACGGTATCGGCAAGGATGGTGTTGAGCGGAAGGGGGAAGAGGGTCGAGTTCATTTGCAACAGCGGACCGGAGCATTCTATTTCAGATTCTTCTTCTTCTTCGTCTACTTCCGCGATCGAAAAATGTTCCAGGATCTCCTGGGGATCGTAAAAGTAGCTAAAGAAGATCGGATCGTTCATTGCAATCCCGCGAGCTGGGCTATGGAATAGGCGATGGCTCCTACAGTACCGGCTCCCGGCAGAGTGAGGATCCAGGCGAGGGCCATACGCCTGGGGGTGCCCCAACGGACGGCGTTGAGGCTTTTTGCGGAGCCGACTCCCGTGATACTGCCGGCGATCATCTGGGTCGAGCTGATCGGCATTCCGAGGAAGCTCGCCGTCAGGATGATCCCTGAAGCGGCGCACTCGGCGGCGAAGCCTTGCGCCGGCTCGATTTTAGTAATCGCATAGCCCATCGTCCGGATGATGCGAAACCCTCCGGAAGCAGTGCCAAGGCCCATAACGAGCGCGCAAGAGAGGATCACCCAAAGAGGGATTTCAATGGTCGCGAGATGGCCCGAGGCAAACAGGCCCAGGGTGATGATCCCCATGCTTTTCTGCGCATCGTTGAGGCCGTGGGAGAAGGCGACGAAACAGGCCGAAAGAACCTGCAAGTGTCTAAAGACCGCTCTGTCTGCAGCGGAGGGGCGTTTGCCAAGATAGAGATAGAGCCCTTTCATGAAAAAGTAGGCGATGAGAAACCCGAGCAGAGGAGAGATGATCATAGGAAGGATCACTTTATAAATGACCCCGCTCCAGATAAGCGTAGAAGGGCCGTCTTCAAAGAGGGCCGCCCCGAGAAGGCCGCCGATCAGGGCGTAAGAGGAGCTGCTCGGAATCCCCCAATACCAGGTTGCGAGGTTCCAGACGATAGCTCCCGATACCGCGCTCAAGACAACGATCTGCGATGTCTTCTCCGCCTCGACAAGCCCCTGAGCGATTGTCTCGGCCACACCGCTGATCAGGAGAGCTCCAAGCGCGTTGAGGGCTCCGGCTATCAAAATAGCGGGAAGAGGTTTGAGCGCCTTCGTCGCGATCACCGTCGACACGACGTTGGCCGCGTCATGAAACCCGTTCGTGTAATCGAAGACTAGGCTGAGAAAAACGATCAGGATAATAATCTCGAGCATAACACCCTCCATACCTGTTTTTTTCCTACCGAGCAAAAAAAATCTTTTCCCTTGGAATTTTTTGAGGCCGTGTGGTAGTCTTCTGCTTCCTGAACTTTAATTACATGCGAGAATAACATGCGCAATTGGATATTTAGGTTTACGGCTCTCTTCACAACACTCTTTATGGCGGCCCAAGCGGAGGAATCTATGACGCAAGAACACAAAACGGTTGTATTTGAAACGAATGTAGGAACGATCGAGTTGAAGCTCTATCCCGATGCGGCTCCGAAGACGTGTGAAAATTTTATGAAGCTCATCGAAAAGCATTACTATGACGGAATCGCATTCCATCGGGTCATCAAGAGCTTTATGATCCAGTGCGGAGATCCTACGGGGACAGGCGCCGGTGGGGAGTCGATCTGGGGCAAGCCGTTCGCCGACGAATGCACAGCCAAGCTGAAGTTCGACAAACCCGGCATTCTCGCCATGGCGAACCGGGGGCCGAACACCAACGGGAGCCAATTCTTCATCACTACGGTCCCGACTCCCTGGCTCAATATGAAGCACACGATTTTCGGCGAAGTGACGAAGGGCTATGACATCGTCCAAAAAATCGAACAGTCCAAGACATTTCAAGACCGGCCTGTAGACCAAATCAAGATCGTCAAGGCCTACCTGAAATAAAATGGCCATTGCCCGATTTTTAGCAGCGCCCGTCGACAGCTATCAGGCGTTTTTGGACGCCTCATACCGGTCCGTACGGGCGAATGCCCCCTTCACATTCATGGCTTACGGCTCCCTGATCCCGGATCGAAAGGACGACTGGACCGAAATCGCTGGCAAAGTTGTCGATTTCATCACCTTCCGGTTTCTGATCGACTTTGCCCTAACGCCCTGGTCGTTCTACTGGAGCTATCTCCCCTTCCTCCCC
>DAIDLB010000124.1 GCA_027449725.1 Chlamydiota bacterium | reverse complement strand
AAATGTACAAAGTCGAGATACTCTCCGGCATGGACAAAATTCAAAAAATCACCAGCAAAGCAGCCCCGAAAGCGATCGGCCCCTACTCACAGGCAATCGCCGCCGGCGGCTTCCTCTTCGTATCGGGTCAGCTCCCCATGGACCCAGAAACAAACGCTCTAATCGAAGGCGATATCGAAACCCTGACCCACCGGGTAATCGACAACCTCGCCGCCATTCTCGAAGAAGCCGGCCTTTCCCTCGCCCACGTCGTCAAAACAGAGGTTTTCCTCCTCGATCTAGCCGATTTCCAAGCGATGAATCAGGCCTACGCCAAACGCTTTTGCCACGAGCCGGCCCCGGCCCGGACAACGGTCCAGGCGGCAGCCCTTCCTCGCGGAGCCCGCATCGAGATCGCCTGCATCGCCACTCGCTGCCAATGATCTCCTTGGGGACCCCGTCCCCATGCCCCTGCTAAGGGGACGGAGTCCCCTTAGAACCCCTTGTTTTTTTGTGATTCCGCGGCGCGGGATCACAAAAAAACAGGGGATTTTAAAGGGGCTTGCCCCTTTAACAGGGGCCTGGGGACGGAGTCCCCATTAGCGGCGGGAGCGCCAGAGGAGCGCGGCTCCCAGGAGGATGAAGGGGATGCTGAGCCATTGGCCCATCGTCAACGCGCCTGCGATGCCGACGAGGCGGCTCTGTTCTTCTTTGAAGAATTCGAAGAAGAAGCGGAAGGCGAAGACGAGGACGAGGAAGAGGCCGATCAGCCGGCCTTTGGGGGTTGCTTTCTGGGAGAGACGCCAGAGAAGGAAAAAGATGGCGAAGTAAACAAACGCTTCGTAGAGCTGTACCGGATGGCGTGGGAGTGGGAAGCTGCCGTCGGCGGGATGGCCGAAGACGACGCCCCAGGGCATTTGCGTCGGCGTCCCGAGGATCTCCTGGTTGAGAAAATTGCCGAGGCGGATGAAGCCGCCGGCCAGAGCGGTCGGGATCGAGATGAAGTCGAGGAGGCGGAGCCAGTCGAGGGTCGGATCGATTTTTTTGGACCAGCGCGAAAAAATCCAGAGAGCGAGGAGGATGGCGATTGCAGCTCCGTGGCTGGCAAGCCCTTCGCGGCTGAGAAGGATTTCTAGCGGGTGTTGGAGATATTCTCTGGGATCTTCGTAGAAGAGAAAGTGGCCGAGTTTCGCCCCTAAAATCGTCGCAACGACCATGTAGAGGGTGAGCCTGTCGGTGATCTGCAGGGCTTTTTTCTTGAGGTCGGAAATGGGTTCGGAGGATGAGCGCTGGAAATGGCGCACAAGGAGATTTTTGAAGAGGGAAAAGCCGATGGCAAATCCGAGGGCGAAAAAAAGGCCGTACCACTTGATTGGCCAGTTTAAAACAGGGATAATGAAAACGTCCGGGTTCGGATCCCAATAAATCATGAACCCAGCTTGGGAAAAACGATGTTAAAAGTCAAAGTGATCGCAACAGGCAAATGCAAGGAGGCCTGGCTGCAGGAAGCTCTTGCCGAATATGAGAAACGGCTTTCGAAGAGGGTGGAGCTCGTTTGGGTGGAAGCAAAAAATGACGCTCATCTGACCGAGCTGATAGGGAAAGATCCTTTTATTGCCCTCGATCCAAAAGGCGAGCTGCTCGACAGCCCCGCTTTGAGCGATAAGCTGATGCGCCTCTTTGCGGAGAGGGGGTCGCGGCTCACCTTTGCGATTGGAGGCCCTGAGGGTTTTTCGGAGACGCTTCTCCGGCAAGCCTTTTGGCGCTGGAGCCTCTCCCCCCTTACGTTTACGCATCAGGCCGCCCGGCTCATCTTGGCAGAGCAGCTCTATCGCTCATTTGAAATCGACCGGGGCTCGCCATACCACAAGTAGACGAATGAACCGCGGATCAGGGCGGCCCCGATCGCGATATCGATGGCTCCGCGCAGTTCGATCGGTATGGGCAGGACGTTGAGCAGCATGCCGAGCGCCATCATCGACCCGATGAGAATCCAGTAGGAGGCCGCATAGAGCTTCCAGACCGGAACCGGAAGGGACAGCGAAGAGATCCTGGCAATTACGCGTGAAGCGCTTTTGCTCAAGACGAACTTGCCCTTCAGGAATCCGACGAGGAGCCCTGCAGAAATCAAAGCCGCAATGCCGGTGCTGTCAAAATGGCCGGAAGCCACAAACTTCAATCCCTTGGCCATGAGCCAAGCTCCCATCAAAAACCAGAGAATTCCAGTGAGGGAAATGTAAATGCGATGTGTCATAAGGATAGGGGATCGTAGACGATTCAAAAGATTATTGCAATGCAATCGACAAAAATGGCTCCCCCCACTACAATCCACCTGAGCAAATTTAATCAAAGAGGCATATGAATTTATCCTTAGCTTTTACACGATTGCTTTTTGTCATACTCAGCATCTTCTTTATTACGACGTACATGATTACCGGCCCTGAAGGCTACACGATGCCCAATCTCTTTGCCGGCGCGGGCATCGGCCTTCTTTTGGGATTTGGCCTCATTGGGTTCGATCTTCTCTTCAAGCGATTTAACCTCCGTTCCTTCAACATCGCCATCATCGGAATTTTTATCGGATTCCTGATGGGCGAAGCGCTTCTCATCGTATTCAAAACGATCTTGGAGATTTCCGCGGCGTCCATCCACCTCCACGGAAGGCTTTTGGAGATCATCCAGGTCTGCCTCTTCCTTTTCGGCGTTTATCTAGGGACGATCATGACGCTCCGCGCCTCCGACGAGATCTATGTGAGCATTCCCTTTGTAAAATTCAGCCCGCAGGCGCAAAAGAAAAAAGATTTGGTCCTCGACGCCTCGGTCATGGGAGATCCCCGCATCCTCGACCTGGCCGCCTCCGGCCTTCTCGATCACCATCTGGTTCTGCCCCGCTTTCTCCTAAAAGAACTCTATGCGCAAGCGGAAATCAGCGATGAAGCCTCCCGGACTAAGGCGCGCCGTGCGCTGGAGGTTGTCAAGAAGCTCGAACAAACCCAAGGTCTGGAACTTCGCTACAATGACACAGATTTTCCCGATGTGAAAGATACAATGAACAAGCTGATCCGCCTTGCCCGCCTCCTCGACGCAAACATTTTGACCGCAGACATCAGCCGCGTCCAAACTTCGGCGATCGAGGGAATCCGCGTCATCAACATCCATGCCTTGGCCAACTTCCTCAAGCCGCTCATGCAAGCCGGGGAAAGGATCAAGATCAAGATCCAGCGCTACGGAAAAGAACCTCGCCAGGGAGTCGGCTATCTCGAAGACGGGACCATGGTCGTCGTCAACGGAGGCGGCTCATTCATCGGCGAAGTGATCGATGCGCTGGTCCTTTCCGTCAAACACACCTCGTCCGGCAGAATGATCTTCTGCAACGCTCTCGACGAAGAAGGGGGCACTTACCACGGCGGCTACGATACGCATACCGAGGATGCATGATCCTGGGGATCGGCAACGACATCATTGAAATTGAGAGGCTGGCCAAAAGTATCGAAAGGCACGGCCTCCATTTCCTCAACCGCCTTTTCACTCAGAAAGAGCAGGATTACTGCTATAAATATTCAGATCACGCCCCCCATTTCGCAGGGCGCTTTGCGGCCAAAGAAGCCATCGTAAAAGCCCTTGGTACGGGCTTTGGCGCCCAAGTCCAGTGGCATGAGATCGAGATCCTTAATGACGAGCTGGGCAAGCCAATTGTCCGCTTTTCAGACTCCCTCAACCAGCGCTTCAATCACCCCCAGATCCTCCTTTCCATCAGCCACTGCAACGCCTATGCGACTGCGGTAGCTGTTTGGTTTTAGAAGGAAAAAGGCAGCAAATAGCTGACGATTGCAGTGTTCACGTTCTGGGGGCACGCTTTAGCCAAAACGCGGCGTTGATATTCGAAGCGCCAGGATCCCCAAACTCCCGTTCGAAATCCATAGCGAATCCCTAAATCGATCGATTTTTGCCGGATTTTCGCGTAACCGAAGAAATGGTACGGATCGAGGTGGGCATGCCGTCCATATCCGTTGCTTCCGATCGCATAAAGAGCCCAGCGGTGCGTGTCGTTGATGTTCGTCTCCCCCATCACAAGCGCCCGCACCCACGGCGAGCCGCGATTGCCGTGTCCAACAGCGCCAAATCCCCAGAGCCGCCATCGCCAACTCTCATTCGCGTCAAATTCCTTTCCAAGCGAAAAATTGACCTCA
>DAIDLB010000123.1 GCA_027449725.1 Chlamydiota bacterium | reverse complement strand
GAGACGCGGTTCTTTTCCTTGATGGCAAGCAAGTCCAAAAACCCGACCGAGGTTCTTCCGATGAGGAAAAGAAAAAAGCGTTTGAAAAATTTTATGACTCTCTGAACGATGGTTTAATTGCAGACGGTTTATCGGAACCTGAAAGGGCCGACTTCTTTATGGAAATTTCTCAAGCTGGGGTCGCAGGAATCTCAGCTCAGTTTAGAGTCGAATATACGAACAATCCTCATGTCTTGGCACATTTTGAAGAGCATCACGAGCAAAGCGATCTCTTTTCGCTCATGACGCAAGATGGCGGAGGAACAAAAGTGTTCATCGATACAAAAGAAAAAACAGTAACTACCGAATTTGTATCCAACCGCGGAGTTGTTGGCTACGAACCTTTTGCAGGTCAGTTTAAGGGAACCCGCATTTACAATTATATGGACGGATTTACATTGACTACGATCGATCAAGCGATTTTGCGAAGCAACCAAACGCAAGAAGAGATCGATATCCATCCGCATACGTTGCAGCGCCTTTCATAAGGCCTTAGAGAGTGTCTTCAAATTAAGGGTTCGTCGATTTTGGGGATTATTTTGACCGCTTTTCGATTCTTTTTACGGGGGTTATATACTTCTGCCGATATTACCCCCGCAAAAAGAATCGAAAAGCGGCTCAAAAGAACCCCAAAATCGACAGAACCTTAAATTGAAGACACTCTCTTATCGAATCGGGCTGCCGGGCGGAAGATGCTGGATCTCGGGAAGCTCAAGGCGGCCATCCCCGCCTGCGGCGAGCACCATCCCCTGGCTTTCGATCCCCATGAGTTTTGCGGGGGCCAAATTGGCGATGACGACGATCTTTTTGCCGACAAGCTGCTCCGGTTCATAAGCGAGCGCGATGCCGGAGACGATGGTGCGCTGCTCGAATCCGAGATCGACCTCAAGCTTGAGGAGCTTTTTCGACTTGGGCACCCTCTCTGCTTTCAAAACGAGCGCTGCACGCAAATCAATTTCACCAAATTGGTCGAAGTTGATCTGCTTTTTTAGCGGCTCATAAGAAACGGTTTGCTCCTCTTTCACCCCTTTCCCCAGCTTTTCGATCTGCTCGAGGATCTCCGCATCTTCGACTTTGCGGAAGAGAACTTCAGAGGCTCTCAACTTCTGTCCAGCAGGAAGGCGGCTTGCCAGAATGTCATCCCAACTCCCTTCGCTGAGCAGGTTCTCTTGCCCCAGAGTTTCCCAGATCTTTTGCGCCGAAGCAGGGATGAGGGGCGAGGCGATGAGGGCAATCGCCTTGATACAATGGAGGCAAATCGCAATGCAAGCAGTCAATTCAGGGTGGCGCGCCGGATCTTTGGCCAAAGCCCACGGCTTTTTCGCATCGAAATAGGCGTTAGCACTCTGGCAAAGCTCCATCAAGGTTTGGCATGCCTTCCGAAGATGAAACGCCTCGTAGCATTCGCGGGCCAGTTCAGCTTGCAGAGCGATTTTCTCTAAAAAGGCGGCATCCGCGTCATCGATGGGGTGCAGTGGCGGAACTTTCCCCTGGCAGTGCTGGTGGGCGAAGACAAGAACTCGATGAACGAAATTGCCAAGCTTGCCTAAAAGCTCCGCATTGCAGCGCATCTGAAAGTCCTTCCAGCTAAACTCGGAGTCGGCCGTCTCCGGCGCATTCGCCGCAATCGCATAGCGGATTTGGTCGGAGCTATACCTCTCAAAGAAGGCTTGCAGATCGATCGTCCAGTTGTCCGACTTCGAAAACTGCCTTCCTTCGAGAAGATAAAACTCATTCGCCGGCAGCTCGTCCGGCAATTTGTAAGGGAGATCTTGGCCAAGGAGCATCGCCGGGAAAAAGACGGCGTGAAACGGGATGTTGTCCTTGCCGATGAATTCGACCAGCTTCGTTTCGGCTCCAAGCCAAAACTCTTTCCACTTCTCCGGCTGACCAATTTTTTCCGCCCATTCTTTCGCCGCGCTGATATAGCCGATCGGCGCGTCGAACCAGACATAAAATACCTTGTTCGGATAGCCCGGAACAGGGACGCCCCAGTCGGAGTCGCGAGTAATCGCCCGCGGCTTCAAATCGTCGATATACCCCATCGCAAACCGGACGACATTTTCCTTCCAGTTTTTCGACAGAATCCACTCTTTCAGCCTGTCTTTGAAGAGGTCAAAGCGGAGGTAGAGGTGAGCGCTCGGCCGGAGGACAAGCGGAGATCCGGTGAGCTTTGATCGGGGATTTTTGAGGTCGATCGCTTCGTAAGAGCTTGCGCACCGCTGGCACTCGTCTCCCCTCGCCTGATCGTATCCGCACTTGGGGCAGGTGCCGACGACATACCGGTCGGCCAAAAAGCGGTTTTCTTTCTCAGAAAAGAGATGGTTTTCGGTCTTCTCCTCGATGTACCCATTCTTCTGGAGAACCCGGAAAAACTCCTGCGTCATCTCATAATGGCCGGGCCAGGTCGTCCGGCTGTAGTGATCGAACGAAAATTGGAGCTGCCGGAAAATGTCCTGGTTGGTCTGATGGAAGAGATCGACATGTTCCTTGGGCGTCCGGCCGGCCATCTCGGCGCTAAGCGTGATCGCAACGCCGTGTTCATCCGAACCGCACAAGTAGAGCACCTCATAGCCCCGAAGCCTTTGGAAACGGGCATAAGCGTCGCCGGGCAGATAGGCCCCCGCGATATGGCCGAAATGAAGCGGGCCGTTCGCATAGGGAAGGGCAGAGGTAATTAAGACCTTCATTTTTGAATAAGCTCGTCAGATCTCTCGTCAATCTCATTGAGAATGGATCTCAAAGTCGACGGCGTCCCCGAAAGGACGATATTGCGCCCGATGTTGATCGAAAAATTGCAAAGATCGAAGTTATTCTTAAATTTTTTTCTAAAATGCTCGGTGGTCAAAGTGTCTAGAATCATAGATGGAATTCCCCTGTGAGATGACTGGGCATTATACAGGAAGAGAAGCTCTAGAGGCAATTGCAAAACTCGGGCACCCAGAAAAATCGATGAGTTTGAGCCAGCTTGCCACCCCGACCCCGAGCACATACTCGAGGTGAGTAGAGCTCGGGGTCGGGGTGGCAAACTGGCTCAAAAGGGCGATTTTGCTGAGCGCCCCAGTTTTGCAATGCCTCTTTAAATCAACTCTTTTGTCCGATGCTCTTCCGCGATCAGGATCGAGCGCAGGATCTGGTAGGCCGTATGCAGGTCGTCATTGACGATCCGGTAGTCGTAGCGGGAGGCTGCTTCCATCTCTTTTTGTGCCCAGGAAAGCCTCTCTTCCACCTTCTCCGGACTCTCCGATTTACGCCCCGAAAGGCGACGCCTCAACTCGTCGAGATCGGGAGGAGAGATAAAGATAAACACAGCGTCGAAATGACCCATGAGCTGGATAGCCCCCTGCGTATCGATCACCAAAACGACGTGCCTGCCGCTGTTTTGGAGCCTCTCGACCAGACTTTTCGATGTGCCATAGAACTCGCCGAAAACTTGCGCATGTTCCAAAAAATCGCCGGATTCAACTTTGTTTTCGAACTCGTCTTTTCCAATAAAATTGTAATCTCTTCCGTCGATCTCCCCCGGGCGCATCTTGCGCGTCGTATACGAAACACTCTCCACAACACAAGGAAATTCCTGGGAGAGCATCCGGACAAGCGTCGTCTTTCCAGTTCCGGCAGGAGCGCTGAGGACAAAGACAATCCCCTTTTTTAACGATCCAAGCAGTTTTTGCACTCTATCACTCAACGTTTTGTATCTGTTCCCGGATTTTTTCAAGTTCGCTCTTGGCATCCACGACGAGGCGCGAGATCGCCGCATCGAGCGATTTGGATCCGATCGTATTGATCTCCCTGCTCATCTCCTGCACCACAAACTCGAGCTTCCGTCCGACGCTCTTCTCTTTCGAGCGGAGGATAGAGGCGAATTGCTCGAGATGCGAGCGGAGGCGGGTCAGCTCCTCAGAGATATCAACCCTCTCGGCAAATAAGGCGATCTCGCGAAGGAGGCGCTCATCGAGCTCCGTGCCCGGCTGCAAGACCTCAGCCATCCTCTCGGCGAGCTTCGCTCTCTGCCTGTCAGCCTGGTCGGGAGACAGTGCTTCGATATCCCGGGCGCATATGGCGATCAGCCGGAGCCGTTCTTCCATATCGCGCTCCAACGCCTTACCCTCACGCTCCTTCATCTCAAGCGCAGCCTGCAGCGCTTCCTGCACACACCCCTTCAACGCCTGAAGCTGCTCTTCCTTCCACTCGGGAGTGCCATTTTGCGGCAAGTTTTGAAGGAGAAAGGGAAGATCGATCCCCCGCTCGTCGCAGCCGCACTCACGAGCAACCTCCGTCCAGGCAGCTTTCATCTGCCTGAGAAGCGCAATATCCGGCAGCATCTTCCCCGAAACTTCCTCCGGACTGAGATAGACCCGCAGACTCATCTGGCCGCGGCCGATCTTCTCGGACACCGCCTTCCTCACCTCCATCTCATAGAGGGAAAAATCTTTCGGCAGGTTGACGAGAAGCTCGAGATGCTTCCGGTTGACCGACTGGATCTCTACGGTGATTCTACCAAAAGGAGTCTTCTGAACGGACCGTCCAAACCCGGTCATGCTAATCAACATAGCTGTAGAGTATAGAACACCCGCGGAGGCCAGGTCAAAGCA
>DAIDLB010000122.1 GCA_027449725.1 Chlamydiota bacterium | reverse complement strand
GGTGCTATAAGGATTATGACGATATTGTAGAGGCTTGTTGTGATGCCTGGAACAGGTGGGTCGATATTCCCAGCAATGTGAAAAATCTATGTTCCAGATCCTGGGCTAATTTATGAATTTATTTTTTTGGAATGGTATTAGGGGCGGAGCCTCTAATCAACGACGAGGGGTGTCTTATCGGCGACGCGCCCGCGGAAGAGGACCGTATCGCCATCCATGAGGAAGTAGCTATAGCTATGGTCCATCTTGAATTGTTTGGGCTCCCCGATCGCCATACAGCATTCGACGAGTACGGCCGTTACAGCCGCGGCCTCCGTACCTGCTTCGTCTGTAGCGACAAAGGTTTTGTGCAAGATGCCGCTGATGCGCGCTTCTTCCGTCTGAAGAAGATCTGCATCGAGATCTTCGAGGGGAAGCCCCATTTCCTTGAAGAGATCGAGCAGGGAAAAGGCGCTTTCCATCTTGATCTTGGGCATGCTTAACTCTACTTCCTGTCTAACCGTTTTCTGGCGGAATGTTCGGATTGTCTCGTCGGTCAATTCCTTTTCGATGCTCAGGAGTTCTTTGGGATCGTGAGGAAGGAAGACGAGTTGGGAGAGCTTCCGTCCCTCGGGAGAGACATAGGGCTTTTCCAGGAGATCAAAGCGCTCGCCTTGATAGAGGGAGAGCCGCTTTGTCTGCGTCATCATCGAAACTAGCGCCGCCGTTCCATCCGCAAAAGTGAACTGTTCAACCGCCCACCCAAAGGCCGGTTTTTCAAACGGCTGTCTCCACTTGAATGCGAGATAGATCGCGTTGAGAAGCACGAGATCCGACTCATTATCCGAGAGAATGGTGGGAATCTTACCGTGGGTTTTTGCGTTGGCCCACTCATTGACACTGTCCATCAGGTTTTCCGAGATGATTAGCTCCGCATCGTAAGCCTCTTTCAAAAATTGAGGGAGCGCTTCGGACACTTCGATCCAGGGCTTCCGGACAAAGCCTTGGGCAATCTCTATCGTCCCTTGGCTGAAGTTCTCCGGCAAGGCCATCGCCCTAAGAGAGGCGCCGATCGCGCGGTGCGCCTCATCTTCCGTCATAGCTCCAAAGCCTAGCGTCTGTAGAAATGCCCTCTTTTTATCGGGGTGGACGATCTTGAGCGCCATGCCAAGAGCAGCGACAATACTTGTCGGAGAAATGGCGAAACTCGCATTGCTTTCAGCAGCTAAGCGGTTGGAAAGGTCGTTTGCGAAATCGGCGATGGCGCGCGAAACGATCAGTTGCGGGTTCACCATTCGGTAATGCGTTGTTTGGACGGGAGGAATCGCGGCTGCGCCGGCTGTTTGCGAACAAAGAGAAATGGCTCCAATCCACGAGGCGATGTGCTTCCAAAATGGCGCTTTTCCAGGGTGCGGGTGTGACTGAACAGATGGCATAAATCCCTCTCCGGTAAGATTTTTCCGGAGAAGAAGATACACTGATAAGGCTCTTTCGATCAATCCCGCAAAGCGATCGCTACACGGTTCAATGCATTCATGAGGCTGATACAGGCAGTCAGGTCGACCACCTGTTTTTCCGAATAGAATTCCACAAGCCGTTCTTTGGCCTCGGAAAGCCCTTCGAAGCGCGTCAGCGCTTCGGTCCATGCAAGGACATTTTTTTCTTCTTCTGTGAATCCTGTGGCAGATCGCCATGCAGGCAGAGCGTCAAGTTTCTCTTGAGAGATGCCCGCCTTTCTTGCTTCCTGGCTATGGAGGCGGCAACAATAGGCGCATCCATTGATTTGCGAGGTACGAAGCTCCGCCAACAAGCGGATTGCTTCGCCAACGGGAGAATGGGCCAAGGTTGCCCGCGATTTGTAGAGCAAATCGAACGTTTCCTTGGAAATTTCGTTGTAATTCATAACGGCGCTCCTTCCAGCGATTGAAGCTGTTCTATTTCAGCAAGAGAGAGCCCCGTGACGTCGGCAATGCCCTGGAGGGCAAATCCTCCGCAAGCCAAAAGCTGTTTTGCAACGGCAATCCGCCCTTTTGCTTCCCCCTCGACCATCCCTTCAGCACGACCTTCTACGCGGCCTTCGGCACGACCTTCTTCCCATTTTCCCTTAATGAGCGTTCTTGCCGTGCGCACTTCATCCAAATATTTGCAATAGGCTTCCAGCTCCCCTTCGGAAAACCCCGCCTCTTCGCATAAAAAGCACGCTTCTTTGATTTCCGGAATGGCCAAAAGCGCCTGGTCTACCTGTTTCGTCGCTTCTCCAATCTCCGATAAAAACCGGATCCATAGCATCCGAAGCCGTTTTTCTTTCTGGTTCAGAGGCTTGAACTTTGGCAACTCCAAAAAGACAAGTTCCAGCCCCTCTAAATGCCGCTCCGGGTTCTGAACATTGACAACTTTGTAATGGTGATACCAGTCGGAAGAATCCCTTTCGAAGATATCGTTCACAAGGCCGATCCCATAGACAGGACAAATCGTCCGGTAATCTTCCGCTCTGTGAAGCTGTTTCACATACGCATGAGCTGCGTTGAACAAGAGCCGCTGCATAAATCCGGTCGTCCACTCCATCTGCATCTCAACGATGAAGATCCGCCCCTTGGCGTCTTTGCATTTCACATCGACAATGGAGCGTTTGAATGTCGGGATTTGCGGCGCCTGCTCTGCGGAAAGATATTCAAGCTCTACGATATATTCTTCTGGAGAGATTGGGAGGATGGCATTCAGAAAGTTTCGGAGAAGATGCGGATGTTCGCCGAAGATTTTTTTAAAGACAACGTCCGACTTCGGATCGAGATAGCGAGGCATAGGTTACACATGTGGCTCTTGAAATCAGCATAACAAAGATTGCGATTGCCGAACAGTATCCACGAGGCAGCGGACAGCCTGCCAAGGGACATCGGGCTTGACGCCATGTCCCAGGTTTACGACAAACCCCGGATCGCCTTCCATGGACAAGAGCAATTCTTTCGCCCTCGCCTCGATCACCGGCAAGGGGGCGTAGAGAAGGTCAGGGTCCAGGTTTCCCTGGATGGCGATGGATGGACCGATCTTTTGACGCATTAAGGCCAAGGGCTGCTGCCAATCGAAGCTAATCGCGTCGGGCGCCATACGGGCGATCTCGGCAGCGTGCAGGCAAGCCAAGCGCATGAAGGAGATGACCGGAATACCCTTTTGCTTCACATGGTCGACGAGCTGCTTGTGATAAGGCAGGCAAAACGTAGAGAGATCGGGCAGCGTCAGCAAGTCGGCCCACGAATCGAAGATCTGGATCGCCTGCGCACCGTTTTCGATCTGCAGGTCAAGGTAGGCTTTGGTCGCCTCCGTCAATGTACGGAGCAAACTGTGCAGCCCTTCCGGATCGAGGTAAAGAAGCTTCTTTATGGGAGAACAATAACTTGCGACCGTAAACGGCCCGCCGCAAAAACCGATCAGGGGAACCGTCAGCTCCTTCCGAAGCAGGCGGATCGTCGTGGCAATCGGCTGCAAACTCTCCAAATCGAAGGTTCCCTCATTGACGGCGCCGTCAATCACCGGGCCTACCCCTTCTTTAAAGTCGAGAGAAAGGCCGAGAGCTTTGACGATGACCGTGATGTCGGAAAAGAGGATCGCAGCGTCGACGCCCATCTCCTGAACGGGAAGCAGCGTAGCCTGGAGAGCCAGCTCCGGCGTGAAAAAGAGATCGTAGAGCGAATGCTTCTTTCGAAGAGCCTGGTAGCTCGGCAGGTAGCGGCCCGCCTGGCGCATGATCCAAATCGGCGGGCGCCCCCGATTTTTCGAGCGGAGCGCGTCGAGGAAGAGATCACTCATCGGAGAGCAGCCGCTCGACGATAGCATCTACGGTAAAGCCGAATTCCTGGGCCAGGTCAGGGGCAGGAGCGGAATGGCCGAAGCCCTCCATGCAAATCGCAATGCCGTCCGATCCGATATACTTATGCCAGCCAAATTCAACGCCAGCTTCGATTGCAACGCGGACGCCGAGGTTGCCTCCGACAATGGACTCTTTGTAGGCGCTGCTTTGCTTTTCAAAGAGCTGCCAGCAAGGAAACGAGACGACCCGGACATGCTTGCCGATCTTTTCCAGACGCTCAGCCGCGTCCATGGCCAGGGAAAGTTCCGATCCGGTCGCAAACAAGGTGAAATCGGGGGTCCCTTTTTCTTTCTTCACAATGTAAGCGCCGAGAGCCATCCCTTTTTCATAGGGAACTTTTGTTTCAGCCAGGTCGGGAAGGTTTTGCCTGGAAAGGATGATGGCCGTCGGGCCGTGATAGCGGAGGGCTGCGATCCAAGTCATGCGAACCTCGTGCGAGTCGGCAGGACGGATCAGATGAAGGCCCGGGATCGCGCGGAGAGCGGCGAGATGCTCGACCGGCTGGTGCGTCGGGCCGTCTTCCCCAAGAAAAATCGAGTCGTGTGTAAACTGGTAGACCACCTGGTAGTGGGAGAGGCAAGCAAGCCGGATCGCGTTCCGCATGTAGTCTGAAAAAGTCAAAAACGTGCCGCAAAACGGCGTAAACATCCCAGTCAGGGAAAGGCCGCTTGCGATGGTCGCCATGCCGAATTCCCGGACGCCGTATTTGATGTTGCGCCCCTCAAAGTGGTTGGCCGAGAGGATCGGGTAGTCCTTCATCATCGTCAGGTCGGATACGGAGAGGTCGGCCGATCCGCCAATGAGCTGCGGCATGTGTTTGGCCAGAGCGTTGAGGACGATTTGCGACGCGGCTCTACCTGCGATGGGCGATTTGATTTCGACCTTGCCGAGCGTCTCTTCCAAATGGTCCGGCAAATGTTTTTCTTTCATTTGTTTGAACTCTTCGGCGAGCTCGGGATAGGCGGCAGCCCAACGGCGGAAGAGCTCATTCCACTCCCTTTCACACTCTTCGTCTCTCTCGAGGCGCTGCTTAAAGTAGGAGTGAACTGCCTGCGGCACATAAAATTCTTCTTTGGGAAGTCCCAACCCCTCTTTCGTCAGAGCAACTTCTTCGGGCCCGAGCGGAGAGCCGTGCGCCTTGGAGGTTC
>DAIDLB010000121.1 GCA_027449725.1 Chlamydiota bacterium | reverse complement strand
GGTGCTATAAGGATTATGACGATATTGTAGAGGCTTGTTGTGATGCCTGGAACAGGTGGGTCGATATTCCCAGCAATGTGAAAAATCTATGTTCCAGATCCTGGGCTAATTTATGAATTTATTTTTTTGGAATGGTATTAGTTGCCGCCAGGCAGCAGGAACTTCACTATTGGACAAGCCAGGGAACCGCAGAAATCGATTTCCTGCTGGAAGCCGATCACGGCATCTACTTATTAGAAATCAAAAGCGGAGAAAGCTCAAAAAAGAAAAGCCTGCTCGTTTTCGACCAAAAATACTCCCCTTCAAAGCTTCTCCGAACAACTACAATGAACTTAAAACACGATGGCAAGATTCAGAATTACCCCCTCTATCTGGCCTCTCGGATTATGTTGTAGAAAAATCTACACAACTTTCTTTCTTTTGAACTTGTCGAGGTACTCGAGAGCTTTGCCTGTGCCGAGGCACACGGCCAGCAAGGGATTGGCTGCGACGAAGACGGGAAGCCCCGTTTCTTTGATGAGCGCTTTGTCCAGACCTTTGATGAGGGCGCCTCCGCCTGCGAGCACCATGCCGCGCTCGACGAGGTCGGCCGCAAGCTCGGGAGGACATTTTTCGAGGGTCAGCTTCACGCTTTCGATGATCTGTTGGATCGGCTCGGCCAGACACTCGCGGATCTCCACCGAGTTGATCCTCTTTGTGATCGGAAGGCCCGCCACCTGGTCGCGCCCGCGCACCTCCATCTCCAGCTCGTTATTACCGAGCGGATAGGCGGAGCCGATCGTCATCTTGATCTCTTCCGCCGTGCGGGGGCCGATCATCAAGTTGTAGGTGCGGCGCATGTAATTCATAATGCAGTCGTCGAACTCGTCGCCTGCGATCCGAAGCGATCTCGACTCGACGATGCCGCCGAGGGAAATGATCGCGATCTCGGTCGTACCGCCGCCGATGTCGATGATCATATTGCCCGACGGCTCATGGACGGGAAGGTCGACCCCAATCGCAGCCGCCATCGGCTCTTCGATCAAGACCACTTCCTGCGCGCCGGCATGGAGAGCAGAATCTTCTACCGCCCGTTTTTCAACGCCGGTGATGCCTGAGGGGACTGCGATCAGAATGCGAGGGCGGAAAAGAGCGCGGGTCGGAGTGACCCGTTTGATGAGGGTTTTCAGCATCCCTTCGGCGATCTCGAAGTCGGCGATGACGCCGTCTTTCATCGGACGGACGGCATGGATCTTGCGAGGCGTCTTGCCAAGCATCGCCTTCGCTTTATGGCCGACGGCGAGAACTTCATTCGTGAGCGAATCAACGGCGACGACGGAAGGCTCGGCCAGGACAATCCCCTTGCCGCGGACGTAGACCAGCGTGTTGGCCGTGCCGAGGTCGATGCCAATATCGCTGGAGAAGAGGCCGGAGAGCCGGTGCATCTGGTTTCTCGCGACGCCTTGGGCCGCTTTGAGCCAGTTTTGGAGCAGGTCAGTTGTCGTTTGTGCCATAATGCTTCAGGTTTGCAAAAGTTCGAGGACGTCTTCCCAGGTAAGTTTCGCGATCGCTTCATCATCGCAGGAGACGACTTTCTTGACCAATCCTTTTTTCCTCTTCTGCATTTCCACGATTTTTTCTTCGATCGTCCCGAGCGTCACCAGCTTGTAGGCCGAAACCGAATTTTTCTGCCCCATTCGGTGGACGCGGTCTGTCGCCTGGTTTTCGACTGCCGGGTTCCACCACATGTCGTAGTGGATCACCGTATCGGCTGAGGTCAGGTTCAACCCCGTGCCGCCTGCCTTGAGCGAAACCAGGAAAACCGGAATCTTTGGATCTTCGTTGAACTGCTTGACGATCCCAAGCCGGTCTTTCGAAGAGCCGTCGAGATAGCAAAGGGGGATCCCCTGCTGCTCGAACTCGCCCTTCATGATCTGCAGCATTCGCGTATACTGGCTGAAGATCACCGTCTTGTGGCCACCCTCGATCAGCGTATGGAGCAGGTCGAGGAGCATTTCGTACTTGGCGCTGTCGCCCACTTCGGCGCTCTCTTTCGCGAAAATCGCCGGGTGGCAGCAGATCTGCTTAAGGCGGGTCAGCGTCGCAAGGACGTGGATTTGCACCTTGTCGAAGCCGTCTCTCTCCACGAGCTTGACCAACTCATCGCGGGCCGATTCGGCATAGGAGCGGTAAAGTTCTTGCTGCGTGTCGGAGAGCTGGCAGTGGTAGACGATCTCGGAGACCGGCGGCAGGTCCTGCAGAACATCGCTCTTCATGCGGCGGAGGATGAAGGGAGAGACTTTTTTCCGGAGATACTCAATGTTATCCGTCTGCTGCTGGCCCGAAACGCGGATATATTTTTCGACAAACCGATCGAAGCTGCTGAGGAACGACGGCATGAGAAAGTCCATCAGGCTCCAGAGCTCTTCAAGCGAATTTTCGATCGGGGTGCCGGTCAGGATCAGCCGGTGGGCCGCCTGGATCATCTTGACCGAGCGGGCATTTCTTGTGCCGCGGTTTTTGATGTGCTGCGCTTCGTCGAGAATGGCGTAGGAAAACGGATGCTGGCTGTAGGTCTCAATGTCCTTTTGGAGGAGGGTGTAGGAGGTGATGATGATGTCGTATTCGGAGATTTTTCCGAGCAGCTTCTTCCTTGAAGAAGGGATGCCGTCGATCACGATCGCTTTGAGCTTCGGATTGAACTTGTGAAATTCCTCTTTCCAGTTGTAGAGAAGCGACGTCGGGCAGACGATGAGAGAGATTGCGTCTTTTTTCTTGTTGTGGAGCTGCGTGATCGCGGCGATCGCCTGGACCGTTTTTCCCAGCCCCATATCATCGGCCAAAATCCCGTTGAGGTACATGACGCGAAGGCGCTCGAGCCAATGGACCCCGTCGACCTGGTAGGGGCGGAGATCGGCTTTGACCTCTTTTGGGATCGGCGTCGGATCGAACGCCGTCTCGCCGAGCATCTGGCTTCGGATCGCAAGGAGTTTGTCCGACATGGCGAACTCGACAGGGAGTCCGGCAAACGCTTTGGGATCGATCGTGACGAGGTTCCAAAGATGCTTTTGCTCCTGATGGTCGTCGAGCTTTTTGATGCCCAGCTCGTCGAAGAGCTGCACGAGCTTCGAGATCCGGCCGAGATCGAGCACGAGGATTTTCGAGAAGCGCTGCCCCTTCGAAGAAGCCCTGGCGGCGTCGATCTCGATGAACGAGCGCCTCGCCCCAATGCACTCCCACAGCTGGTCGAGCTTCACGCCGCGGAGCGCCCCATTGACTTTGAGGTCGATCTTGTAATAGCCGATCGCATCCCCCTCGTCCAGGCTGAGCTTGAACGAAGTTTCGTCGTAGAGGAACTGGTCGAGCAGGTTCTGCGGACACTCGAACTGAACGCGGTGCTGGTTGCGCGGAATCGTTCCGGTCATGAACTCGACGATCTTCTTTTCCGTCTTCGCCACATAGGTGCAGGAGTGAGGATTGAACAGAAAATCCTGGAAGAGCTCGTCCTGGATTTTCCTCTCTTCGACCAGGTTGCGCGCCACAACGCCCTCCGGCGTCACAAACGAGCGGATGTCGTCATAGGTCAGGCGGATCGGCGCCGCCGGCACCTCGCGCCCATCGTAGGAGAAGTAGAGCGCCGCCTCCAATTCGCCGTCGAGATAAGAGAGAGCGCAGCGCGCCTCCAGCTTGCCGGCATAGGGCATGGTCACAAACTTTTCGATCAGCTCGGCATTGGCGATTTCCGCAAAGCGCCTGAGCTCGGGCAGCGCGTTCTCCACAAACGTGCC
>DAIDLB010000120.1 GCA_027449725.1 Chlamydiota bacterium | reverse complement strand
CGAGGTTGATGTTTTTGACAAAGTCGTCCGTCCCCTCGTCCGCCTGATGCTGCGAATATCCCTTCGACTGGTCAGGCTGCGTTACCTCTTTATTGGTCTGCTGCAGCGTCTGGGAGATCTGCGCGCGCAATTCGAGCAGCCTCTTTTTGAAGTTGTCAATATCAGTTTTCTTCAGATGCATCTTGATGTTCCTCATGTTCTGAACTGCGTTGCGGAGCGATCGAACGGATCGCCTCGACCAACTCATCCAAATCCTTAAACCGTTTGTATACGCAGGCAAACCGGATGTATGCAATCACATCCGCCGCCTGTAAATTTTGCATGACGATTTCACCGAGCTCTTTGCTCGCGATCTCGCGCACGCCGCGCCCGACCAGGTCAGACTTGATCTTGTAGGCAAGCGCCTGCACTTGCTCATGGCTCACTCTCGTATGGCGGCAGGCTGCGTCCATGCCGGCGATCAGCTTTTCCTGCTGAAAATCCTGATAGGTCCCATCGCGCTTTTTCACCTGCAGGCTCAAATCCATCGTTTCGAATGTCGTAAACCTGCGGAGGCACTGGCAGCACTCGCGCCGCCTTCGGATCGCGTTGATCTCGATCGCGTCGCGGGAATCAGTCACTTTGGATTCCTCGTGGCTGCAAAATGGACATCTCATACAGACCCTAATAGCAATATCGATCCCAGAAGGGAATTACAAAACTCCATTCGGGGTCAAAAAAACACCCTTCTGGCCAAGAATCGCTTTTTCGCGGGACCCCTAAGGCCGCATCAGGTTATGCGGTCCCGCGAAAAAGCGATTCTTGGCCAAAATCATCGTTTTTTGACCTGCAAAGCGAGTTTTGTAATTCCCTCCAAAAAGAATCGAAATTTGAAGAGTGGGATTGTAGCACATTTCTCCAGGCCTGCAAACGGATATTTTCTATTTGGGATTGCCTCATATGGAAGGATCGGCTAAGATGTCCCTCTTTCTTCGGAGAGATGTCCGAGTGGCTTAAGGAGCACGCTTGGAAAGCGTGTGTGCGTTAACTGCGTACCGTGGGTTCGAATCCCACTCTCTCCGTCCTTCCCGCCAAAACTCAAGTTATTTTTAACACGCCTTGCCTCTTGTCAATATAGTGGAAATGGTGAGATAATCCCCGCGGTAGGTTCATGAACGTCTTTCGAGTTGGAATTATCTTCCTTCTTACGGCCCTGGCGGCTTGCGGAAAAGCGCCCCCGTCCGCGGCCGTAAAAAAACCCCTTGTATTGGTCAGCATCGCTCCCTACCTCCATTTTGTTGAAAAGATCAGCGGAGGCGTTGTCGAGGTCCGCTCCATCGTTCCGCAGTCGATGAACGCCCACACCTTCGAGCCGACCCCGCGTCAAAGAGAATCCCTCAAGGAGGCTCGCGTATGGTTCCTTATCGGGGAACCGTTCGAGCGCCCCCTCCTCTCCGTCTTCCCCAAAGAGGGGCGGATCGTCGATTTAAGGGACGGCATCGAATTAATTGAATTTCCGGACAGCCGCGGCTGCTGCGACCACGACTCGATGGACAGACATATTTGGCTCAGCCCCACCCTGGCAAAGAGCCAAGCCGAGGCGATGTCCCGCGCGCTCGGCCAGGAATTTCCTGAACATGCCCCCCTCTTTGCCCAAAACCTGCAGGAGCTCCTTGCCGAACTCGACTCCCTCGACCGGACAATCCACACCCTTCTCGATTCGACCGAAAACCGTTCGCTCCTCGTCTCCCATCCGGCATTCGGCTACTTCTGCCGCGACTACGGCCTCGAGCAAATCTCGGTCGAATTCGAGGGAAAAGATCCAAGGCCCAAAGCTCTGGAAAGGCTCCTTGCAGCCGTAAAAGAAACCCCTCCGGCCCTCTCTTTGGCACTGCCGCAGCACAATAACAAAGGGATCCAGATCATCACAAAAGAGCTGAAGGTCCCCCTGCAGATCATCGACCCCTACTCCAGCGATTACTTCTTCATGATGCGCTCTTTGGCCGACATGCTCGCCCCTCAAGAGGCCGTCCTTGGCCATTGAGATCAACCGCCTCAGCTTCTCCCGCGGAGAAATTCCGATCCTCGATCGAGTCGACCTGGAGATCGCCCAGGGCGAATTCGTCGGCATTTTTGGCCCGAACGGAGGCGGCAAGACCACTTTGCTCAAACTCCTCATGGGTCTGATCGAGCCGCAAAAAGGGACCATTCGGATCTTCGGAAAAACGGCGGAGGAAAACCGCCACCGGATCGGCTATGTGCCTCAAATCCACCGGATCGACCCCGACTTCCCGATTACTCTCGAAGAGCTGGTCCTTTTGGGCAGACGGCCCAAACGTCTCTTCTTCGAGCGCTTCAGCAAAGAAGACCGCGACGCCTGCGACCACTGGATCTACCGGCTCGGGCTGAAAGCATACCGGAAACAGGCCTACGGAAAGCTGTCCGGCGGCCTGGCCCAACGGGCGCTTCTCGCAAGGGCCCTCGTCTCGGAGCCGGAGCTGATCCTCCTGGACGAACCCACCGCCAATATCGACGCTCAATCGCTGGCGATTTTTCTCGAAGCGCTCCAGGAGCTGCAGGGAGAGAGAACCATTGTCCTCGTCACGCATGATTTGCGGACGCTGACGCAGCGGGCGGACCGGTTCCTCTATGTCCAGGGGGGCATCGCATCTCTGGCCCCGTCGGAAATCTGCGGCCACTATGCCCTTGGCCTCTACCACGCACCGCTACAAAAGGCGGGCGTATGATCCCCCCGTTCCTCTTCCTCTCTCTCAGCGCAGCTCTTCTCGCCTCCGTTTCCGGCGGCGTCATCGGCAGCTATGTGGTGATCAAGCGGCTGGCCAACCTCTGCGGCAGCATCACCCACGCCGTCATGGGCGGAATGGGTCTTTTTCTTTGGCTTCAAAAGACGCAAGGGATCGCCTGGTGCCATCCGTTCCTCGGAGCGGTCGCGGCAGCGCTCCTCTCGGCCTGGATCATCGGATGGCTCCATTTCCGCTACCGGCAGCGGATCGATGCCATCCTCGCCGCAATCTGGTCGACCGGCATGTCGATCGGGATCATCTTTCTCGCCCTTACCCCCGGATCCGGCGGAGATCTCACGAGCTTTTTATTGGGCAACATCCTCTGGATCTCGCCGGACGACCTCTTCTGGCTCGCAATTCTCAGCGCCATCATCCTCGCCCTCGTCGCCTGTTTTTACCGCCCCTTCCTTGCCATCTGCTTCGATGAAGAGCAGGCCTTTTTGCAAAAAATCCCTTTGCGAAGGATCTATTTCCTCCTCCTCGGCCTGATCGCTCTGGCCAATGTTCTCTTGATCCAGATCATCGGAACGATCCTTACCATCGCGATCCTGACCCTGCCCGCCACCACGGCCAACCTCTTCACAAATAGGCTCTCCTCCCTGATGACCCTCTCCATCTTCTTCAGCATCCTCGCCTCCGCCCTGGGACTGGCCGCCTCCTATTTCCTCGACTGGCCCCCCGGAGCGACCATCTCCCTTTGCGCCGCCGCCATCTACCTAGGCTCCCTCGCTTTGAAAAGAAGATTTTTTATTTTTGCCGACCGATTGTTTGGGCGTTGACAATAGACAAGGCTTTGGGTAAAATTCTGTCACTTAATTATTCGTATTTTTTCGGAGGCACCATGTACGCGATCATCGAAACCGGCAAGAAAGGGACCGGAGGCAAGCAATTCCGGGTCCAAGAGGGCGATCTCATCGACATCGATCTAGTCGGTTCGGAAGAGCAACTGGCGTTTGACAAAGTTCTTTTTCTCCACGACGGCAATGCCCCTCAAGTCGGGCTGCCCCACCTGCCTAAATGCGTTGTCCACGCAGAAGTGGTAGAGGAAGTGAAAGGACCGAAGGTCATCGCTTATAAATATAAGAGGCGCAAAAACTATCGACGCAAAGTCGGCCATCGCCAGCGCTATTCGCGCATCAAAATCACTAAAATTGCAGTAGGATAACAATGGCACATAAGAAAGGTCAGGGATCTACCCGCAACGGACGGGACTCCAACGCACAGCGCCGCGGCGTGAAAGCGACAATGGGCGAATTCGTCACTTGCGGAAGCATCCTGGTAAGACAATGCGGAACGAAATGGCATGCAGCCAAAAACGTAGGGATTGGACGGGACTATACGCTCTTCGCTCTTTGCGACGGCGTCGTTTCCTACCGCAAAGCGGATAAGACCTACGTTTCCGTAATCGCACAGTAACAACAGAGCCCCCTGCCCGTGCGGGGGATCATTCATTATGTTTATTGATCGAGTCACCCTCAGTTTACATGCCGGAAACGGCGGCAATGGAGCCATCGCCTGGCGCCGCGAAAAGTTCATCCCGAAAGGGGGACCGGCTGGCGGCGACGGCGGCAACGGCGGCTCGATCGTTCTCGAAGCGACTCCCGAAGTCCTCTCCCTGGAAGATCTCCGCAACCGGCGGATCATCAAGGCGAAGAACGGCCAGCCCGGCGGCGGAAAAAACTGCTCGGGCAAAAACGCCCCGGACCTCCGCTTGCAGGTACCGCTCGGCACGCTCGTCAAAGATGCAGCCACGCAAGAGATCCTCTTTGACTTCACGGAAAAAGGGCAAACTTGGAAGATCTGCGCCGGCGGCAGAGGGGGCAAAGGGAACACCCACTTCAAGACCCCGACCAACCGCGCGCCGAACATCTGCACCGAAGGGACGAAAGGGGACATTCGCGAAGTGGAGATGGAGCTGAAGCTCATCGCCGACGTCGGGTTCGTCGGTATGCCGAACGCAGGCAAATCGACCCTGATCTCCCGCCTGGCCAAGATGCCCGTCAAGATCGCTCCCTACCCGTTCACGACCCTGAAGCCCAATCTGGGGCTGGTCGTCTTCGACGACTTTTCCCGCCTCCTGATCGCGGACATTCCCGGGATCATCGAAGAGGCTCATCAAGATCGAGGCCTCGGCCTCTCCTTCCTCCGCCACATCGAGCGGAGCTCGACGCTCATCTTCCTCATCGAGCTAGCGCCCTGGGAAGAAGCCCGCGACCCCTTTGCCGAGTTCCTCATGCTCCGGAACGAGCTGGAGCAGCACAACCCCGCCTTACTGGAAAAGCCCTTCCTCGTCGCGCTCAACAAGACCGATCTGGAAGATACACGGCCTCTCATCGAGGCTTTCCGGGCGCATTACGCGCTGCCGAAAGAAACCCTTTTCGAGATCTCTGCCATGAACGGCGACGGCTGCGCTGCACTCTTGGAAGCGGCCAGAGTTTTGGCGCAGCAAGACGGCAAGAAGTTTTAGAAACTATAAATCCAAATCTTCAAGGACTTTCTTCGCATCCAAAACCTGGATGCCTTCTTCGTCTCTCTCTCGTTTCAGATCCTTGACGATTTGGATGGATGGAAGCTCGTATTTCTTATGAAAATAGGACAGTCCGGGATGAATGGAAGAATTCGATAATTTCACTTCGATCAGTTTTTTGATTTGGTTGTCCTGCACAAGCGCGAAATCTACTTCTTGGCGTTCTTTAGTTTGCAAGTACTTCAAAGAATAGTTTTCTGCTTGGTAATCGATTTTTGCATAGACATGTTTCAACAAGCACGTTGCAACAAAATTTTCAAATTTAGCGCCGGCGTCGCCATTGACAAGTCCTACATCGAAAAAATAAATCTTAGGCTCTTTCAGAAGACTTCTTGCGATATTTTTAGAGAACGGAGTCACACGAAATACGATATACAGAGCTTCCAGGATTTGGATGTATTTTTTTACCGTATTGGGTGAAATGGCCACGTCTTCTGCTATCGAGGTATACGAAACCGGAGAACCGACTTTTTCTCTCAATAACTCGAACACCATCCGGATCGCATTGACATTGTGGATAGTATCAAATTCCAGAACATCCGTCCTAAGAAGGCTCTCGACATACTGATTTCTCCAACGATTGGCGTCGATTAAATCCTGCGTTAAAAAGGGCTCAGGAAATCCACCCCGCTCTAAAAATCGATCCAGAGAAGTTTTGTAATCGACTTTTTTGCATTCGGCCGGAGAGAAGGGGAAAAGATGATGGAGAAAATAACTCCCAGCGAGAGAGTCGCCCACTCGATTGAAAATTTCAAGCCGCGCGCTTCCTGTAACTAAAATTTTTTGACCTTCCGGCTTGGTATCGTAGACGCCCTTAAGATAGTTTTTCCATTTTGGCATCTTGTGGATTTCATCCAGAATCAAAAGCTCTGCGGTCGGCAGCCAGCTTTCCTGCTGGATGATTTTCCGATCTTCCGCACGATCATAAGTCAAATAAGCTGAAGAACTAAACTCTTTTGCAATCTCTTTGCTTAGGGTGGTTTTCCCGGCCTGCCTGGGTCCGGCCAATAGAACCATTTTTTTGGAAAGATCGCGAAGTATGGCTTTCTTTTGAACCCGTTCCATACTGACTATTTTGCAAGCCATTGCGGAAAAGTCAAGACTTTCCCGCAATAGCTTGCAAAATAGTCAGGTTTATACCCGATTGAAGAAGATCAAGCCAGGGCCGGTTCTTATACAACAGGAGTGACTTCGGCTTGATTTTTTGGCTCCAGGTGATTCGTCGCATCAGCTTCATTCTCAAAAAAAAGAACCCGAAACGGCATCGGTGAGGTGGTTTTTTTTGCAAAGTATAGAACACTCGTTCCGTCAGGCAAGCAGGTGTCCACCAGCTCAAACCCCAAAGTTTGGAGATCGGCTTTCAAAGACTCGCGATCTTTAGGCACCACTGCGCAGAGTTCCATGCTCGATCCCAGAGGAGTTTCATTGATTCTTGCCGGATAGAGTTTGGTTCCTTCCACTGCCTCGATTGCTTTTGAAACCGCTTTCTCCAGCTCAATCGCGCCGAGAATGGTCCAGTTCATCTTTGCATAAGCAGGGCCGATGGCCAGTAAACACATGACCGAAGACGCAATGGTGCAAAAAGGGAATGCTGTAAACCCGCCAATTACAACCGCCGAAATCAAACCGGGAAATCGATTCGCAACACATGCGTCTGCTATACCGCGCGCCGTTAGGTTTTGTGAATTTTTCTCATGCAGCAGACCTCTCTGGTTTAACCAAAGTTTGAAAATTCCAGGTCAGAAGAGTCTGTAATACCATTCCAAAAAAACAAATTCATAAATTTAATTGACAGGGTCTGTTAGACTATTTGCCTTTCAAAAAGGATG
>DAIDLB010000119.1 GCA_027449725.1 Chlamydiota bacterium | reverse complement strand
AACAACTGCGTTACCTTTTCTTATCCTATAATCGGTTTACCACGGTTCCTGAAGTTATTTGGATGTTGCCGTCTTTAAAAGCGCTCTCCCTATCCAATAACAGGATTTCATCGCTTCCAGACCGGGATTGGAATCTTAGCTCCCTACGCATGTTAGACCTATCGAAAAATGGCTATTCGACTGTACCCGAAGGCTTCTTTTTGCTGTCAGGCGATTGCAGGGTGGATCTTACCCCGTACTGCTGTTTCCCGCGCTGCTCATTGCCCGTTCAGTGCCAAAATACAGGCCCGCGCATCCTGTTTTCAGACGAACAATCTGCCCCGAAGAGCGGGGTTTTTGGCGGTATATGAGAACACCCTCTCTGGACAGCTTTTCCTATATTCACAGTTCAGGAAGATTTGCTTCCGATGCCGCCAAATTTGAGATTTGTTCGAGGCCCTCTCCGAGGGTAGAGCGCATCTCCGCGTACTGCCTTTCCACGCTATCAACGTATTCCGATCAAATACTCGTAGATCTCGATAAATGGTGCGAAGAGGCGTTTGGAACCGAGGAATATATAGCTAGAATCAATGCTTCCGACCAAATAAGAAACTGCTACGAAATGAGATCGAGGGAATTAAACCTGCGGGGGCTCACTCTTTCTTCTCTGCCAGCTTGCATAAAACAATTCAGGCAACTCCACACACTCAACCTGTCCGCAAATCGACTCACAAACCTTCCCGACCTTGGGGATTTAAAGCGGTTGAAACAAATCGATTTGTCGGACAACAACTTCAGGGCGCTTCCCCGCTGGATTTGTAATGATAAAGGGCTCCGCGAACTCAATCTGTCCGGAAATCCCCTAACAGTCCTTCCGCGAGCCGTTTTTGCTCTCCCGACCTTTTGCACCGTTGATCTCTCTTATACCAATTTATCGCGCATTACCTATGAAGTGATTCAGCGCAAGGTCGAGGCGGAAAGTTACAAGGGGCCTTGCTTCCTGCTTTCCGAAGGCTGCCCCCGAGCTTATACGGATATGCCCCTTCCTGAAATCCTCGATGAATTATACCTGTTGAGCGACAAGGAAAGACCTGACCTCTTCCAAGTGCTTTCCTCGTCCATGTGCGAACATCTGCGCCTCTTTCTTCACGCGCTTCGCAAGACAGTTCATTTCGAGAAGGGGGGGGATTTACAAATGACGCTTGCTGTCTTGGTCACCGAACACCTGGAACTGGCCGAGTGCGATCCAGCCTATAGATCCCTGTTCTTCTCTATTGTGGACGAGGCAAGCATAACCTGCGGAGATAGAGTGGTCCTCTACGTCATCTATCTCGGCGTACAAAAAAAACTTCTAGAGGCTGATCTCAAAGACCTGAAAGGGTTGGCAAGGCTGCTGATTCGCGGAGTATGGGCAATTGAGCAATTGCGCATTATCGCCGAGGGGAAAATTGCCGAGTTGGGAGGCAATGAATATGAAGAGGCCGTGCAGGTGTATCTCGGTTATTTGATAGGTCTCAAAAATGGGCTAAAATTGCCTATCGATCTTGGCGACATGCGATTTTTCTCTGACGTCACAGACGCCGATCTGGCGATCGCCTACAACCTGGTGTCCGAAGCATTGGAAGACTCGAACCAAAGAGACCGATTCTTGGCACTCGACAGGCTCTGGCGAAGAGCCCTGGAAATAAATTATCCCGAAGATTTCGCGGAAGCCGAAAGCGCCGAAGATTGGGTAGCATCCCTGGCCGCGCTCACCAATAAAATAATTTCTTCCGGTTAGTTTTACCCAGATTTTCGGTAAGGAACGCTCCTTAAGAGAATTGGGTAAGGCGGGCGATGCCGAAGCGGCGTGTGTCGAGCAATTGAAGGCGAGGAGAATCGTAGACAAGTTCCGGTTCTTCCGCGGAGGTTTCGACAAAGACAAGGGCGTTCTCTGCCAGCAGCTTTTTTTTTTCTACTTCCGCAAGGACGGAGACGACGCTCATTTTATAGGGCGGATCGATATAGATGAGATCGAACAGCTCCCCTTTTTTTCCAAGGAATTTCAGAGCGGAAAAGAGTTCTTGGGAGAGGAGGGTTGCCCGGGCTTCGACTTGAAGCAGGGCGATGTTTTCGCGAATGCAGCGGGAAGCGGAGCGGTCCTGCTCGACAAAGACGGCTTTGTCTGCGCCTCGGCTCAAAGCTTCCAGTCCCATCGCGCCGCTGCCGGCAAAGAGGTCGAGGAAGCGGGCGCCCGAAATGGAGTGTTGGCAGATATTGAATACTGCCTGGCGCAGCACCCCTTGCGTAGGCCGGGTGGCCGTGGTTTTAGGCGAGTGAAGAATGCGGCCTTTATATTGGCCTCCCAGGATACGCAGTGTCATTCGAATGCAGGCTGGATGTCAAAAGGGGTGAGGAGGCGGCGCGCTTCAGCAAGATGCTCGGGATTGTCGTCTTGCGTATAGTTTTCATAGCAGCGGTAGGCCTGCTGCATCGCCCATTCTTTTCTGAGCGAGGCGCCCCCCTTTTTGGCGTTGAGGAACGACACCCTCTTTTTCACGTTGAACCAGCAATCCTTGCTCCGCCCCTGGACAAAGAGGATGAAATCGTCGAGGGTTTCTGACGAGCCGAGGATGGCGATCGGCTGGTCGAGATAGAGGTGCGGGATATGCGATCCGTTCGGGTAGAGCTCAATCGAGGCCCCCGAAAGGGAGATCGCCCGCGCTGAGAGGTTTTTGGCGATGGGAGCGTGGATGTTTTTCATCATCTTCAAGAGCTTTCTCTTAATGCCGCGCTTGGTCGGCGAAGAATAGAGGCGTCCGCGATTGAGTGCGCTTGCGGCATCGAGGCCGGACAGATTCGGATCGCCGCCCATGCCCAGTGTATAGAGGCAGGTTTTGCCGCTATTTTGCAGGGTCCATGTATGGAGGGTCGAGCGGATGCCGTTTTTTTTCGACAGGCTCTCCCCGTCGGTCATCAAAATGGCCGTATAGACCTCATCTTCTTTGACCGGATAGGGCAGAGTCAAAAAGAGAGGATTGTAAAGGTCGGCCGGCGCAAAAAAGCTGCCGAGTTGGATCTTGTCGAGGAAGGCCCTCGCCTGCGCCAGGGAATCGCTGCCGAGCGGGCGGTTTTGGGCAAAGGCCTTTTCGACCTTGCTGTCGAAAACGATGATATTGAACGTATCGTCTGCGTCGAGTTCATCCAGAGCCCGCAAGACGGCGCTTTTTGTCGCAAGAAGCCGTTCTCGTTGGATCGAGTTGGCCCGGTCGATCAGGAAAGAATAGTGCTGGCGGATTTTAGGCAGGCGGAGGTCTTGGTGCGGGATCAGCGTGGCTGCGAAGAGGTATCCCTCTTTCCCGTCGTCTCTCGGGCTGCAAATGATGTCGAGATCGAACGAGTCGGAATAGGAGTGGGTGTCGAGATCGCCGAGGGTTGGGAACGTTGGGAGTGGCGGCGGCGGGATCGCAAGGGCGGCTTTTTTCCT
>DAIDLB010000118.1 GCA_027449725.1 Chlamydiota bacterium | reverse complement strand
GAAAAAATCCCTCAAAAATCGCATTTCCATTTCATGACGACACTATCTAAAAGCTGGCCTAAAACCTGGGCCAAAACTCTTGAGGATCTCATCCCCATTTTGATCTGCGCCAGGAATTCGGGGATCAGCTCAGAAATTGCAAATTCCATTCCAGGGGAAGGCGATGGTGTTATCGTCGAGAAAATAGCATTCTGATCCGGCATGAATGACCAGGCCTGGCATGATTTGACGGCTCGGATAGGTTTTTCTAAACGCCGTGAGGCCGGACACATCGCTCCGATTTGGATTGGTTTTACATTTGATCTCAATGGGATAGAGTTTTCCATCCCTCTCCAAAATGAGATCAACTTCAGCGCCGCCGTTTGTCCTCCAATGATAGGAATTTGGGGGAACGGACAAATGGACAAATTGCTGATGAATATGATTGACTACCCAAGTTTCAAAAATAGCCCCTAATTGAGGACTGATGGAAAGAGCGTCGGGAGAAGAAATTCTTTGTCGGTAACAGGCGAAGCCGGTGTCTTTGAAATAACCTTTCTTTTTTCCACTTAACCGTTTAATCGAATTGTTGTGATAAGGGTTTAATTCAAACCATTGATAAGTATAGGCTAAAACATTCAACCATTTTCTAGCAGAAGGAGGGCTAATTCCTACTTCTCTGCCAATTTGGGACATATTGAGTTCCTGTCCCGTTAACATCGAGACAAGGCCGATAAATCGATCGAAATCACCAAAATCTTGAATGTTTTCTAGGATACGCACATCGCGATCTACATAGGTGGCGAGATAAGATTTATAAAACGCAGGAATATCGCGGTCTTCCAATTCTAGAATTCCTGGCAGAGAACCGCGCCAAAGCGTTCGGCTGAATGGCTGCATTTCTCCCAAAACGCCTTGAAATTTTGATAAAAACTGGCCGGGGTCTTCCAAATATTTTGGAAGCCATCCCGCTTCATTGCCCCGGTTCAATAACTCCAACGGGGTCATGGGATCTAAATGCAAAACGGCTACCCGTCCCGCCATACTTTCTGCAACCGTTTTAAGAACGCTGAGATTTTGTGAGCCAGTTAAAAAATACTGTCCTTTTGCATCGCTTTGATCCACTCTTCTCTTTAAAGCGGCCAAAAGCTCCGGCGCATATTGTACCTCGTCCAAAATCAGAGGAGGAGGATAGGCATTGAGAAATAAATCGGGGTCTCTTCTGGCGTTGTATAAGTCCTCGATGGGATCGAATACAACCACCTTCGCCTCTGGAAACAAATGCTCTAGAAGAGAGCTTTTTCCCACCTGCCGAGCTCCAAGGATCAAAATGACCTTAAATTTCCTGGCAAGCCGCTTTACCTCATCTTCTAGATGTCTTGTATAATAACGACCCATACCTTGCATTTTAAATGAGACAGTTTTAAATTGCAAGGTGTCTTGGCACTTCTGTTAAAAGCAATTAATAATCAGTCGGATAGAGAATGGGGTGAAACTAAAACCTTGGCAGGACAGGTTTTTCGGCTTGCTAAGACGAACTATTTTATTCTTCATCTAGCCGTTCCTCAAAGATCTTGAGGAGGCGATTGAGTTCCCGCTCGGAAATCGCGGATGGTTTTTTTTCAGCGACGACGCCCTTTTTCTGGTGGTGCTTTTTTTTGATCTGCGCCAGGAATTCGGGGATCGTCATCGATTTGGCCCCGTAATTTCGCGCATGCATCGAAAGTCCTTTGTCGTTAGTTACGATGGTCAGTTCGGACGGTGTTTTAGCGACTTCGAGCTTTTCCAGGATGTACTGGTCTGCAGTTTGCCCCTGATGCGAATAGGCGATGACGAGCGGGCTTTTATAGGAAAGGCCGCTTTGTTCGTCAGGTTGGTGCGAACCGTCGAAGACCACGGTCCCTTTCATGTGTAGGAGAGCAAACTCTTTTTGGAGCGACTGGACGATCGTTTGTCTGCGGGAGCAGAGCGACGATTTTGATTCTTCTCCAAAAAAGAGGAGATTGTAGCCGTCGATCAGGTAGTGCAAGTGGCGTCAGCGGCTAGGGCCTCGAGCGAGGCGACCATTTTATCAAACGCTTTGCGGCGGTGCGAAATCCGGTTTTTTACTGACTCTTCCAACTCGGAAAAGGTTTTACTGTATTCGTGTTTAACGAAGAGAGAATCATAGCCAAAGCCTCCGCGGCCCCGTTCGGCGGTGAGAATTTTTCCCTCGCAAGTTCCCCGGACGCTTTTTTTCACCCCTTCCGGCGAGGCGAGGACAATCCAGCATTCGTAGTAGGCTTGGCGGTCGTCATCGAGGAGGTGCTGCATGTCCGAAAGAAGTTTTTTCCGGTTGTCGGCGTCGCTCGCGTTGTTACCGGCATAGCGCGCTGAATAGACGCCCGGCGCACCGTTCAGGGCCGGAACGACGAGTCCTGAATCATCGGCCAGGACCCAATGCTTGAGGGCCGCCGCAGCGTCGACAGCCTTGAGGATCGCGTTTTCTTCAAAGGTCGTTCCCGTTTCTTCGGGGAGCTGATAGTGGGGAAAATCGAGAAGGGAGAGGACGTCGAGGTTTGGTATGGCCTTGAGCATCGCCCGAAATTCCCGGATCTTATGCATGTTCGAGGTGGCAAGGACGAGGAGGACTGTTTTGGCATGTGACTTGGATGTATGCATAAAATTCCCCCAAAACCCTCTTCAGCTCTCTTGATCAAAGTAGCTGTTGATGTCCGTAATTGTAAACACATCTCCCTGAAATTCGAATTTTTCGCCGACGGAGCGCCCTTTCATCGCCTGGGCGAGCTTCGACTGGAACGAGAGGATATGCATTTCCGGGTCTGCGTCCCAAGGGCCAAGAAGGGTAAAGCGGCTCTGCGAACCCTTCGAGTCTTTGCAGTGGACGACCGAGCCGATCCCGACTTCATCGGCAGCGACGTCTTCCGGCGTCAGGATGCGGGCGCGTGCCAGCTGGTCGGAGAGGAGCTTCAGCTCCGATTGGAGCCGGTCCCTTCGCTCGAGCGCCGCCTTGAACTCCGCATTTTCGCGGAGGTCTCCGAGGGCCCGGGCCGCTTCGATCTCACGCGCGTTCTGCACCGTCTCGGAAGTTGCGATCTGCTGGATCCTCTGCTGCGTTTTTTGGAAGCCCTCCTGGGTCGTCCAGAGGATATTTTCCTCCGACGTGCCGCCGCTTTTGTCTTTGCGTAGGCGGGCGAGCGACGGATGGACGACCTCGGCGAGGGAGTGGAGGATTTTGATGTCGTGGTCGGTCAGGGCGCGGCATTTAGTCGAAAGGAGAAGGTACTCTTTGACCTCGTCGATATTCGACTGCTGCATGATATTGCGGACGATCTTATAGCGGTCTGCCGTGAGCATCGCGATGATCTTTTTGAGAAGGTCGCGGTAGTTCGGCTTTTGCTCCAGATGATCGAGCAACACGAGAAGCCCTTCGAAGAAGCTGTTTTGCCCCTTGGGATCGGAAAACGGATGTTTCGATTTGGCGTCGATGATTTTTTGGAAATACCAGACGAAGACGTCGGGATGGGAAAGGGGGTGGACCAGGAGCGAGCCGAGTTTGGCCGTAAGCTCGTCGGCCTTTCCTTCGAGTTCATGGAGAATAAAGTCGCGCAGGAGGTTCGCTTCGATCGTGAAAAGGAGGTCGAGGAAAATTTCCTTCCAGTCTTTGCGGACCTTCCGGATCAGCTGCATCGCCCGCTTTTGGAAGGCGAGCACTTCGATATTCCGGACGAGATCGGCGATCGGGTTGAACTCCTGGACGAGAGACTGCAAGTCAGCCTGGGCCTTTGCGATCCCGAGATCTTCAAGAAAAAAAGCGACCTGGAGTTTTTGGCTCTCGGTCAGAGTTTCGTTTTCGTAGACGTCTTTTAGGCGAAGCTCGAGGGAAGATTTGAATTCCTGGTTTTTTAACGTTTCGGGAAAATCGCGCAGGAAGGTGTAGACCATTTGGATCGTCGCGCTGATGCTCGGCTTTGATTCGAGCGCTTTGTGGAGGGCGACTTCATGCGGCACTTCTTCCCGCCGCAGACGGAACGGCTCTTTCAGCTCTTTCGGCGACTCGATCTTGGTGTCCTTTTTGATTTTGGCCCGCGCCGTTTGCCACCAGCGGTTCCAGTCGGCGGCAGGGATGACGAGATCGCTCATTTCCTCTTTGATTTCGGCGGCCGTTTTAGGCCCGAGGTCCTGGAGCAGCATCCGGATCACTTCGCCCGGGTTTTCCCTCGCCTCTTCTTCCAGAAGGTCCGGAGAACCGAAGCGGCGCGCATAAAAGTGGCTGTCAGGCAATACGATGAGCGTCTTGAAGGCTTTTTCAAACGAGAGGTGCTGCAGGCCGATCACATATTCGCATTCAAGCGTCAGCTCTTCGCGTACAAGAGAGACGTCCATGATTTCGCCCGTTCCCCATCCTGCGCTATGAAAGACGAAATTCCCTTTTTTCATGTGTGAGAGGAGCTCGAAATTGCGGACGCATCCCTGGAATGACTCGCGGTTGCGGAGGCCCACGAGGCGGATCTTGTCAAGAAAGAGAGGATCGTTCGGGTATCTGTTTTTTAGATAGTTTGTCGACAGTTCGGCCAGCTCTTCCGAGTTGGTGGTTTGCAGATCGAAGATCAGCTCGAGCGCCTCATGGGCGAGTTTCGCGTCAGTGACTTCTCTCCATAGGGGAAGGATCCTCTCGACCTGAAGACCGAACGGCTTTGCGATTTCACTGTTTTTCACGGCCTGGAGGATGAGGATGAGCTCCTCGGCGTCTACTTGATCGCCATAGCAGTATTCTTCCCAAATTTTTAGAAAACCGGGGTAGTCGTTGTTCTGCAGCCTCTCACGGATGTCTTTCAAATAACTCATGTCGGCTTCGCGGTCTTTGGGCATATCAACTTTCATCTTTGATTGTTTGGAGTGAGTTTTCGAATTTGAGTATAGAGCGCAAGGCAATAATCTTCAAAGAATCTATAAAAGAAAGTTCCGGACCGCGCCCTCTTGCCAGAAATTCATTTCGCTCCTACTCTCTCTCGAGACTCCAAGCCATGTATAGAAGTTTTTTTTGTTTAGCCGTTTCCGGCGCTTTATTCGCCCAGGATTTGACCTATCAGGACAGGGCGGAAGAGCTTTTTCGCGATTTGGAGACGGTCAGGCAAGTCGACTGCAAAATTTCCGACGCGCTGCCGGTTCTCTACAATTATCAAGGCATGGGCGGCTATTTCACCATGCCTTCCGCCCGGATGCCGAAAGCCGGCATGATCGGGTTTGGCGGAGCTTCCCTGCCCCCCTATAACGTCTGGAACCTCTCCTTCCAGTTTTTCGACCATGTCGAAGCGGTGGGCACCTACTGGATCTATCGGGGAATTACGGAGGGAAACTTTGGCCATCAGGGGTTCGGGGACGATGCGGACCGTTCGGCGAACTTGAAGGTTTGCCTCCTTCGGAAAGAAGACGGGTTTCCCTGGCTTCCCGACATTTCTCTCGGGTGGGTCGATTTTCTCGGCAGCGGCCGCTTCAACTCTTTTTTTGCCGTTGCGACGGAAGAGCTGCCTCGCTTCAACCTAGAAGCGACGCTTGGCTGGGGCAAGGGGCGGCTGCAGGGCTTGTTCGGCGGCGTCGCTTGGACTCCCTGGAGAACGAGCTGCCATTTTTTGAAAGGACTGACCTTTGCCGCCGAATACGACGCCAACAACTATAAAAATCATCCGTTTGAGCATCCGGGCGGAAAGAAGGTCCGCTCCCGGATCAATGCGGGAGCCGTCTACCGGATCGGCGATCTTTTCCAGGCATCGGCGAGTACGGTCCGCGGCGCCGATTGGGCTGCGAGCCTTTCGATGCACTATAACCTAGGAGAGAGCAAGGGGCTCGTTCCCAAGACACTCGATCCTCCGGTCTATCGCGCTCCGATCGATACCGAGCCGGTCGGACGTCTCCGCTCCGGTGAAGAGATGGCGCGCGACCTCGCTTATGCCTTCAAAGAGCAGGGGTTCGATCTCTATAGCGCCTATCTGGTCCCAACAGAGGGAGGGCTCGATTCTCTTTGGGTTAAAATCGTCAACGTCCGCTACCGCGAAGAAGAGGTGGTGCGGGAGAGGGTCCAGCATGTCCTTGCGAATTTGAGCCCCTCAAACCTCTCCGGCGTAACGGCCGTCCTGGAAGCCGACGGCGTGCCGGTGCAGGAGTACCGCTTCCGGATGGTCGATCTCGCCCGCTACCGGGAGGGATTTTTAGGCGAAAACGAGTTCCGTGTTATCGCGCCCCCTAAAGAGGCGAGCGGGTGTCCCTGCCGCTATGATGGAGCGGAGCTGTATCAAAGACGTCGGCCGATTTGGCTCTTGACGTTCCGCCCCCGCACCATGACCTATTTCGGGACAAGCAAGGGGAAGTTCAAGGGGCAATTCGGCTTTTCCCTCGAATCGGAAGGGTATCTTTTCAATGAGATCTATTATCAGTCCCAGGTCAGCGTGACGATTTTTTCCATGCTGCAAAATATCAACAGCTGGGACACGCTGAACCCGTCTCGCATCATCAATGTTCGCACCGATGCGATCCTCTACCACAAGGCGCACAGCGTCCACGTCGACATGGCCTATCTGCAAAGAAGCTGGAATGTAGGGGCCGGTTGGTTTACCCGCCTCGCTGCCGGCTATTTTGAGACGGCCTATGGCGGCCTTGCCTGGGAAGCGCTTTATTATCCCGTCCAGTGCCATTGGGCGATCGGGTTTGAGGCGGCGGTTGTCTGGAAGCGGCGCTATTATGGACTCGGATTCTACGACAAGATTCGCAAGCTGACGCCTGAGGGGATCGTCTGGGTGCCTTACACCGGTTTGCAGTACTTCGTCGATTTTTACTACGATTACAAACCGCTCTCTCTCGACTTTAAGTTCAGCGTTGGACAATTCCTCGCCCGCGATAAGGGAATCCGACTAGAGGGGGGGAGGACGTTTCCGAGCGGCCTTCGCGTCGGGCTTTGGTACACGTTCACCAATGCGGGCGACATCGTCAACAACAACCGGTACTACGATAAGGGGGTGTCGATTACGATGCCGCTCGATCTCTTCATGAATCAGAGTAGCCGCACGCGGATCGGCTACGGCATCTCCGCTTGGCTGCGCGACTGCGGAGCCAAGGCAGAGACCGGAAAAGAATTGTATGACACGGTCTATTACGAGAGATACAATCCCCATCCGATTTTTTACTAAAATGAGGAGAAAAGCAATTCCCTTTAAATGGATTTCGATCCCATTTTGCAAGGAACAACGCTATACATAGTCACTTCCCGCTTTGATTTTTTTGTGTCGACAAGAAATTCTTTAGATCGAAATAAATCCTTTTCCTGTGAAGAAGAGGAATTGTACGCGTTCACGGGGGTAGGGGGGGCTAAACCGGAGACGGCGGAGGCCTTGCTCTAAGGCGGGAGTCAAACACATCCGTCAGGAACGTAAACAGGTTCCTGGCGTTTTGTTTGAGAGTACAGGTTACTGTCAGCAGTCTCTCCGTAAACTGAGCTCCCCAGTCAGATTGATTGCCTCCAGAGAGTTTTCTGAAAATCACTGCTGGCCGAAGACCTCTTTCCGCCAGATTATTGGTCGGTTCCACACCCTCTACAAAAAGAAAAGTCCAGAGAGTAGAAAATCGCTTCAAGATATCGTGTGCGAAGGCGATGCTCGTGCTGCTCTTCGCCTCGCGCGTCGCAAAGATCAAAGCCACCTTGATATTTTCTATGGGATCGCTAGCCTGCGTTTGCAGAGCCGTTCGAGAAAACGCTCCTTTCTTAAATTGATCCCATAGCCCAAAAACAAGATCGAGCTGCCCTTCGAGTATCCAACCAATGGATCCATCTATCCCAGGCCGTTCGCTCATTTTTTCAAAATGTCGATCAATATGAGCCAGACAACTTTGCTTTGGCCCTTTGTGTTCGTTGTAAGCTCCGTGCCGATCGGCGTTCAGCACGCCATTAAAATTGCCGAAAATCCTCTGATAGGCCTCCCGACTGCGGGAGGGGTCAATTTTGAAAAATGTGGCTTGAGGAGTAGCACCTATCCAGATCCAACAACGCTTCTTGGTTACTCGCCATCCGCTTTCGTCAGCATTGAGCCCCTCCTGTTGCAGGACAAACCTCTGCACCGCCTCACTAGGCGCCTTAAGCAATTCGCTCGCGAGCTTGTGGATATTGCACAGAGCTCCTAAGGAAATCTTCAAGCCTAGGTGCGCCACGATCGCGCAGACCTTTCGTTTGGTCAGATGACCTTCACCGGTAAGCATGGTTACAAAACCCATCAGACGTGGGCCAAAACCGCGCTCTGCTTCTATCGGCACATCGGCACGGACATGCTTGCCACATTGGCCGCATTTACAAGTGAAAATATTGTACTGCGTGACTTCCGGGAGCATTTCAGGGAGTTCGACGACTTGCCTGATCTCAATGGAAACGGGCATCTCCATAAAATTCGTCGCGGCGCAATTGGAGCAT
>DAIDLB010000117.1 GCA_027449725.1 Chlamydiota bacterium | reverse complement strand
CCCTTCCGTGGAAAATAATACTCCGGAAATGGCGGATTGGGTCAATGATATAGTGAGGCGGGTGCTTCAAGCAGCGTGAACTATGCTGCTAAAAGCAGCAAAGTCGAGCTTATCCTTTGAAAAAAACAGAACTCCTTTTCGAGGCATTAGGAAAAGACAAGATAACCATTTTTGCCTATGGAAGTCTTTTAGATGAAAAATCAGCGGGCAGGACCATATCGCAGGAGACGATACAAACGTATCAGCCTGCTATTGTTTTCGGCTATAGCAGAACCTTTGATCGGCAGGTGGGGACAAAGCAGACTCGTAGAGGAATGCTCAATCTTTTTGAAAGCGATGGACTCGTAAACGGAGTGGTCTTCCAAGTGGGAAAAAAGGAATTGGTGTCCCTTCTCGAGCGAGAAAAAGGATATGATTTGGTCCCCCTTGTCGCAATCCTCTGGGAAGGAGCGCGCGTTGAGCCGTTTATCGCCTACGCATTCATCGCTTCGGTGCATCCTCGAGGTGAAAAACAGTACACGAACAGTCAGATTCAACCGGCGCCTGCCTACGCGCGGTTATGCCGGGCCGCAGCTTCCCGCTGGGGGCAGAGTTTTGAAAAGCTATGGATCGATACGACGTACCTGTCAGATCGAAAAACCCCTTATGCGCATTGGCTGGAGCGCGCCGAAAAAAACTTGCGATCCTAAGACGTTTGAGATACCTTCGCAGTTCTTAAGTTTCGGGTGAGTATGGAAAATTCTATTTTGAAGGCCGTCGACCAGGCGGTGAAAGCAGCGGAAATGCTCCGGACGCCGGAGTCCCTTTCCTTTATCGAGAAAGCCTCGCACATGATTGCGAGTGCTTACCAAAATCAGAAAAAACTTCTCGTCGCAGGCAATGGCGGCAGCCTTTGCGATGCGATGCATTTTGCGGAAGAGATGACCGGCCAGTTCCGCTGGAAAAGGCGCGCTCTTCCCGCGATCGCCTTGAGCGATCCGGCGCATCTCAGCTGCGTCGGCAACGACTTTGGCTTCGAAGAGGTGTTTTCCCGCGGAGTGGAGGCTCTTGGTGCGGAGGGGGATGTCCTCGTTGTATTGACGACGAGCGGCAGCTCGATCAATATTCTTCATGCGGTGAAAAAGGCGAAAGAAAAGCAGATGAAAACGATCGCGTTCCTCGGCAAGACGGGGGGAACAGTGCGCGGGCAGTGCGATCTTGAATGGATCGTCTCGGGCTTTCCCTATTCGGACCGGATTCAAGAAGCGCACATGGCTGCGATCCATATCGTGATCGAAATGGTAGAACAAAAACTCTTCTCCTCGCCCTATGCGATTGTCTGACCGCCTCTTCTTGGATGCGCAAGAGGGGAAATTTGCGCACGTCTCAGCCCTGCAGCCCATCAGCTCGCTTTGGGGAGTTGGATCGAGCCTCAAGAATGCCCTCTATTCCCGGAAGTGGCTCCCTATTGCAAAACTTCCCATCCCGGTCGTCAGCATAGGCGGCCTTACCGCCGGAGGGAGCGGTAAAACGCCGCTCGTTCATCTCCTTGCAAAGGCGCTTCAGCCCCTTGGCAAGATCGCAATTTTATCGCGCGGCTATCGAGCGAAAGAGAGCGGGCTTCCGCTCGGCGACGAGCTGCAGATGTTGAAAAACCGGCTGGGAGACGGCCTTTACTATGCCGGCAAGAATCGCGCCGCCTTAGGCAAGAGGGCGGCGGAAGAGGGGGCGCAAGTCGCCCTTCTCGACGATGGGTTTCAGCACCGGCGCCTCCATCGGGACTTTGAGCTTGTCGTTCTCGACGCCTCCAACCCCTTTGGCTATGGCTCTTTTTTGCCAAGAGGGCTTCTTCGCGACTCACCCAAAGAACTCAGCCGCGCGGATGCGATCTTTTTGAACGGAGAAGGGGAGGCCGCCACTTCTTTGGGGGCGCCCCTCATCCGAATCAAACAGAAGCTGCGCCGCGTTCTCGATTTGGCGACCCAGCGGTCGGTCTCCTTAAAGGGAGCTGCAATCGGAGCCTTCTCCGCCATCGCGCGCCCTAAAAAATTCTTTGACACGGTGCGGGCCGCCGGCGCCGATTGCCTGGAGAGCTGGCCTTTATCGGATCACGCCAAGCCCGATCCGGCCCTCTTGGAAGCCTTTGCCAAACGGTGCAAGAGACGCGGCGCTAAGGCGATCGTCTGCACGGAAAAAGACGCCGTCAAACTGCAAGGGGTCTCCCTTTCTTTGCCTCTTTGCTATTTGGAAATGGAGCTCGAAATTGTTTCCAACCAGGTGGCCTGGCAATCTCTCATTGAAAAAATCGCTCTGAAAATGAATAATTAGGCGTTTTAATTCTGGAAACCGGATGAGCGGGCAACTAAAAATTACCCTTCCCAAACTCGGCGAGAGTATCGTCAGCGCTACCGTTGTTCAGTGGTTCAAAAAAGTAGGCGACAGCGTCGCCCTTGACGAACCCCTCCTCGAAGTGTCGACCGACAAGATCAATAGTGAGATCCCGTCTCCTGCATCCGGCATTTTGACTGAAATTCTGGCCGGGCCCGGACAAGAGCTCCAAGTGGGCGAGACGCTCGCGGTCCTGTCGACAGGCGAGCAAAGGGCTGCTGTCCCGGCGCCTAAAGCTCAGCCCTTCGGAGGTCAGGAAGAAATTTTAACGCCTGCCGTCCTCCGTCTTCTTCAGGAGAAGGGGATCTCTTTGCATGAGATCGACCGGATTCCCCACACCGGCCAAAATGGGCGGCTGACGAAGCGGGATGTCGAGGAGTACTTTGCCTCCAAGCCGCAGCAAAAGCACTGCCCGATGGCGCAGGTGCCACAGCCCGCCGGAGGCCAGCAGGAGCGGGTGAAGATGACCCCGCTTCGCAAAGCCATTGCGGACAATATGGTTCGCTCGTTCTACGAAGCGCCGCACGCTTCTCTCATCACCGAGATCGACGTCACCCGGGTCGTCCGCCTGATCAAAGAACAGAAAGATTCCTTTTATCAGAAGACGGGTGCAAAGCTGACCGTCACCAGCTTTGCCGCAAGGGCGATTGCGCGCGCTCTGCAAAGCTATCCGCTCATCAACGCCTCGCTCGACGGAGATACAATCGTTATGAAGCGGTTTGTGAACCTCGGCGTCGCAGTCAGCGTCGACCAAGGAGTGATGGTGCCGGTGCTCCGCAATTGCCAGCTTCTCTCGATCGGAGAACTTTCGCGCAAAATCGCAGAACTCGCAGAAAAGGCGCGCACTCATACGCTTTCTCCCGACGATGTGAAGGAAGGGTCGATCACCCTGACGAATTTCGGCATGACGGGAACCTTGATCGGCATCCCAATCATCCGCTATCCGGAAGTGGCGATCGTGGGGCTTGGCGCGATCACCAAACAGGTGAAAGCGATGCCCGACGATTCGGTCGCGATCCGCTCGGTCATGATGGTCTCTCTCACTTTCGATCACCGCGTCCTCGATGGCATCTACGGATGCGGCTTTTTGAATGAACTCAAAAAGCACTTCGAAGAAGACATTTCTCTCGATTAATTCTCGAATCGCTCTCTTTGCCTTTTTTTTTGATCAAATAAAAGTTGTCGATTTTATTTCTTTTTGTATTTAGATTCGTGAGTGATTAGTTTCTTGTTTAATTATGCGCGCGAAAGTTTGTTTAAATATGATTGTGAAAAACGAGTGCAAAGTAATCCGCCGCTGCCTCGAATCGGTCAAGCCGATGATCGATTCATGGCTCATCATCGATACGGGGTCGAATGATGGGACGCAGGAGATCATCGCTGATTGCATGCGGAAAATTCCCGGGGCGCTCTATGAACGGCCATGGGTCAACTTCTCAGTCAACCGCAATGAAGGATTGGCGTTGGCCAAACAACATTCGGAGGCCGACTATCTCCTCTTCATCGATGCGGATGAAAAGCTCCATTTTTCAGAGCGGTTTGTCATGCCCGAATGGGATGCAGACGCCTATCTCGGCATCGTTCGTCTTACGGGCGGATCGGAGTTTTCCCGCACATTTCTCGTTAAACGGACGCTCAATTGCTATTGGCGCGGCGTCGTCCACGAAGAGCTGATTTGCCGGAAGAAAAAAAGCGTTGAAGTACTGCGCGATCCGATCATTTATTCCCTCGGCGATGGAAACCGTTCGGAAGATCGAAGCCGCTATTTCAGGGGCGCGAAAAACCTCGAGGGGGTCCTTGCAGAAGATCCTGACAATGAGCGAATCCTTTTTTTGCTTGCCCAATGCTATCTTGGGGCCCGCTCGTTTGAAAAAGCGCTGCAGCTCTATCGAAAAAGGGTTGCGATGGATTGCGGCTGGGAGGGGGAGATCTATCTCTCTCTCTACGCGATCGCCCAGATCGAAAGGATTTGCAAGAGAGAAACCTCCATTTGGGTAGCCAGCTATTGGAAGGCGTTCCGGTACTATCCGCACAGGGCAGAGCCTCTCTTTTGGATCAACACCCACCATCTCGCAAACCGCGATCATCTGGCCGGCTACGAGTTGGCGAGGCGTGCTCTTCAGATCTCGTATCCCGAAGACACCCTTCCTATCGAACGGTGGATCTATGAACACGGCTTGCTTATGCAGCTCTCCGATTTTTCCTATTTCCTTGGCAAACGCCAGGAAGCCAAAGAATCTCTCGATAAATTGCTCGAATATTC
>DAIDLB010000116.1 GCA_027449725.1 Chlamydiota bacterium | reverse complement strand
TTTTGCAAAGGCCTCCTTCGGCGCCCTTCTTGTCGGCGCGTTTGCTTCAGCCCTTCTGACAGCTCTTTTCACGGGGGCCCTCACCCGTTTTTTCAGGCTGCAGGAAGATGCGAGCGTGGGACTTGTCTTCACATCGCTCTTTTCCCTGGGAATTTTGGCGGTGACCCTGTTGACCCGCGACGTACACTTGGGGGTCGAGGCGGTCATGGGAAACGCAGACGCGTTGCGGATAGGCGACCTCTCTACGGCCGCGTATTTGCTCCTTGGCAATGCGTTTTTGATCACCCTCTTTTTCTGGCCGCTCCAGTTTTCCGCTTTCGACCGGAGCGCCGCGAAGTCGATGGGGCTGCCTTGCGGATGGCTCCACGCGCTTCTCCTCTTCCTCACGGCGGCAACCTGCATCGGTGCGTTTCGGGCAGTCGGCGTCCTCCTCGTCCTCTCCTTTCTCGTCGGCCCCTATTTGATCGCGCGCCTCTTCACCCACCGGCTTGGAATCCTTCTCCTTCTCGGTTGCTTTATCGGCACCCTGGCGTCGCTTTTTGGCGTCGCCCTCGCGCGCCATCTCCTTACGGCTTATGGACTCGCTCTCTCGACAGGCGGCATCGTCTCGGTCCTTTTGGCCCTGGCCTATCCGGCCGCGTACGCTGTTTCAAAAATTAAACTCTTCACACCTCATGTCCAATCTGCTAATCTTGATTGTGAAAATTAGCGGGGGAGCTCCGGTCCGTGGCCTTTATTGAAAGCCTTTTTTCTCTTCTACTCGCGATTCTCGGCCTCGGCTTTTTGATTTTCATCCATGAGCTGGGCCACTATTGGATGGCCAGAAGGGTGGGGATGAAAGTCGAAGCGTTTTCGATCGGATTCGGCCGCCCCATCATTTCTTGGATGCGGGACGGCGTCCGCTGGCAGATCAGCTGGATCCCGTTTGGCGGTTTTGTGAAGATCGCCGGAATGCAAAAAGAGCGCGGCTCCGAGCCGCATGAGATCCAGGACGGATTTTACAGTAAAACCCCTTGGCAGCGGATCCAGGTATCTTTTCTCGGCCCTCTGGTTAATATCGTGTTCGGCCTTGTCCTTTTCGCCATTCTCTGGGCTTCGGGCGGGCGCGAGCGTTCCTTTTCCGAGTTCACGCGCCGCATCGGCTGGGTTGATCCCCAATCGGCCCTTTATGCCCAAGGCGTTCGTCCGGGCGATGTGATCGAAACCTACGACGGCAGGCCTTTCGGCGGCGTCAAAGATCTAATGCTTGCCGGCCTCATGAAGGGGAAGCAGAACCAGATCCAGGGATATAAGATCGATCCGGTTACGGGTAAGAGGATCGATTTTGACTATACGCTTGAAAACTATGCGGTCCAAGGCGCTCCCATCCAGCAAAAAACGATCGGCGTTTCGGCTCCCGCCTCCTATCTCATCTATGACGCCAAACAAAGCCCGCTCCTCTCCGGTTCTCCGATGGCGGAAAGCGGCATCCAGGATGGCGACAGGATCTTTTGGGCGGACGGCGAAAGGCTCTATTCCCACGAACATCTCGTTCAAGCGGTCAATGAGTCGACCGCCTTTTTGACCGTGAAGCGCAGAGACAAGATTTTCCACGCGAAAGTGCCGCGCGTCCATCTCGATGAGCTCCACATGACGGCGATGCAAAAAGCGGAGCTTGACGACTGGCAATACGAAGCGAAGATCGAAGGGCGCGTTGAAGATCTCTATTTTATCCCCTATCTGCTCTCTCCGTCGGGGACGGTGGAGATGCGGCTCGGTTTCATCGACGAGCAGGATCAGAAGCGGGCATTTGAACAGTGCGAGCGGTGCGCCTTTTTCTATCCGCTGGAAGAAGGGGACCAGATCCTGGCGATCGACGGACAAAAAATAACCTCCTCTTATGATCTCCTAAACGACTTGCAAAAGAGAAGGGTCTTACTGATCGTGCAGAGAGAAGAATTCGCCCCTGATTCCTGGAAGGAGGCCGACGCGGATTTCGAGGCGCTTGCCGACAGGAGCGATTTGCAAAAGATCGTGGGAGCGATTGGGCTGGACTCTTCCGTGCGTCAGTCAGGGCGTCTTGTCCTTCTGAATCCGGCGGAGCCGAAGACGCTCGGCGAGCTCTCGGAGGTGTTTGCGAAGCATCGGGAGCAGATAGAAAGGAACCGCGCGCAAATCGAGACGATCAAAGATCCGGTTGTAAAACAGGAGACGTTAAAAAAGCTGTCCGATTTGCAAAAAAGGCTGTTCCTTGGGATCGGCTTTCGCGACCGCGCGATCGTCTACAACCCCTCTCCCATCGAGCAGTTTTTCAATGTCTTTAAAGATACCTGGCGCACTCTCTCCGGCCTTTTTTCAGGCAATTTGAGCCCCAAGCACATGAGCGGGCCGGTCGGTATCGTCCAGGTAGTGCAGATTGGCTGGATGCAAGGAGTGAAAGAAGCGATCTATTGGATGGGCTTCATCAGCCTCAACCTCGGCATCGTCAACCTCCTCCCGATTCCGATTTTGGACGGCGGCCATATCGTCTTTTCGCTTTACGAGGCCGTTACCAGAAGACGGATCAGTGCGAAGGTGATGGAGCGGCTGGTGATCCCATTCTTCGGACTTCTGATCGCCTTTTTCATCTACATCACCTATCAGGACCTCTCTCGTATTTTTTCCCGCTTTTTTTAGATGAGCGCTGTGAAATACATATCTTTGGGCAGCTTCGGGATCGACCGTGCCATACATCGGTAGCCCGGTAATCGGGACGGGAGATGCGTTTCGAAATAGGGTTTATTGTCTAAGTCATAGAACCGCCTTTGCCATAGAAAATGAAAATCGGACCCTCTAAAATAATCGACGATCCGGTCTCGTAATTCAAAGCTCAGCTCCGAAAAGCTCCATGTTCCGATCACAAGAGTTTTGGGTTGGGACGGGATGGAGCGGCAATCGTTATGAAAAGAGACGTTTGGATAGTCGGAAAGATAATAGGAAGAAATTTGATAGACGGCAGGTAAGTCGATCGCGCGATAGGGATTTTTAAAACCGAGGTCCAAGATCATTCTTGCTGTCTCGCCGATCCCCGGCCCGATTTCGACGATCTGCTCATAGTCGAGGATTGACCGTTTGGCGGCTTCTTCAAGTGTAAGAATGTGGTGCGCTGATTTAATTGTCCAAGCTGTCGCCTGTATCTTGGGAAAGTCGGCCGTTGCCAGGGCGTAGCTTTCGGGCGTGTGTCCGCGCATCGGCTCTTTCAATAGTTCGATCCATGTTTGCAGCTTGGGTTGGATCATCTGCTCAACTTCCTCTACGAAAGGTTCATAGATCTTATTGGTGTAATTCGGCAAGACGCCGTGATTGTAGATAGGAATCTGTCTTACAACATCCCAGTTTTTAAAGTGATTGAGATTTGCATTTAGTTTGTCTGATGTTTCTTTCCAGAAGTTTTTTTCTATTTTCATGTTATCCAGGGTGGTTTTTTAGTTTTTATATGGATGCTTATAAAAAACAGCAAGGATAAGTTTTTTTGATGCAAAGGTGTTTATATAATCTTAACGAGGCTTTGCTAAACTTTCCGGCCTTTTAAGGGATAGCTATGATCGAACTCTATTTTTCTCGGGTTATAGAAACGATTCTTTCGGCATGTTCATTCGAGCCCGAAAAAGAGATTGAGTCTCCAGATCCGACGCCCCCTCAACACTCCCTCTCTCCAAGGGAAGTTATCATCATCGGTTCGGGGCCTGCAGCTTATACGGCCGCCATCTATGCGGCCCGTGCGAATTTGCACCCGCTCGTCTATGAAGGCTCTTTAGTAGAGAACTCCTTGCCCGGAGGACAGCTGATGACCACGACGAGGGTGGAAAACTATCCGGGATTTCCCGAGGGGATTGACGGTCCTGCGCTGATCGAAAACATGCGCAACCAGGCGATCTATTCCGGGGCAACGATGCTTCAAGAGACAGTTCTAGAGGCCGACCTGGGGGTGCGCCCCTTTGTCATTCAAGGGGAAAAAACGCATCAAACAGCTCTCTCCGTCATCATCGCCACGGGTGCCGCAGCTAACCGTCTCGACATCCCGGGCGTAGATCGCCTGTGGCAAAAAGGGATCTCTACCTGTGCGGTATGCGACGGATCTCTTCCCTTCTTCCGGGATCGGCATCTTTTTGTTATCGGAGGCGGCGACAGCGCAATGGAAGAGGCTCTTTATCTATCAAGATTCGCGAAGAAAGTTTCTATCGTGCACCGAAGAGACAAGCTCCGTGCCTCTCAAGCAATGCAAAAAGCCGTTTTTGCAAATCCCAAAATCGAGGTCATCTGGAATAGCGTTATGACCCGTATCAATGGAGAGCGCAAGGTAGAGAGCGTCGTCATCGAAAATCTGAAGACAAAAGAAGCGGCTACCTTGGATGCCGCCGGAGTCTTTTTTGCCGTAGGCCATACGCCAAATACGGGCTTTTTAAAGGGCCAGCTCGCCCTGAATGGCGATGGGACGATTCAAACCAGGCCGGACAGCTGCGAAACAAACATTCCTTATGTGTATGCAGCCGGGGATGTCCGCGATTCCGTTTACCGTCAGGCGATCACAGCGGCAGGGTATGGATGCCAGGCCGCCAGAGAAGCCGGACGTGCTCTTGAACTTATTCAACATGAGGTAACGCAATGAACACCATTAGAAATTATTGTCAGCAATTCTCTTCCATTGACTGGAACAAGCAAACAAAGGAATCCCTCCTTCCGTCTGCAATAGGACTTGCAGCCGGGGCCCTTGTCAATTACGACAACCCAACGGCCTATGCAGTCTCTTATCTCTTTAGACGCTCCATCATCTCCGTATTGATCACCTTGGATGCAGGCTCCGCTATGGAAAGACTGACGCGCCGCTTCGCTCCTTCCGTGATGGACAATCCCTTTGTCTTCCCGATTGGATGCAACGTCCTCTTGCAGACTTCTGCCTTGTTGGCAAGCTGCCAACTCAGCGCACTTGTCGGATGTCCCGTTTCAACTCCCACGGCGCTCTCAGGGGCCCTCCTCGGCTTTACCGCGCATCTGCGTACACAGCGGGGCCTTGCAGAAGATCCATTCGCAAAAAGCGAAATCCCAAACGTAACGAAAGACACCTTTCAAAAAGAAGTGCTTGAGTCCGACCTCCCCGTGGTCCTCGACGTATATGCCACCTGGTGCCCCCCTTGCAAATATATGCTG
>DAIDLB010000115.1 GCA_027449725.1 Chlamydiota bacterium | reverse complement strand
AATTCGTTTCTAAAATCGACAAGGCGATCGACGCCGTAGGCGAGCTGGAAAAACTCAAAAAGCAGATTGCAGGCCTCGGGGCCGAGGCTGCGGCCGCCGCCTATTGCGATCTGGCGCTGCCGCGGATGGAAGAGGCGAGAGCGGCCGTCGACGCGCTGGAAGGCTGGGTTGACGACTCCCTCTGGCCGCTGCCCAAATATAGCGAGATCCTCTTCAAATGAAAAAAATCGGGTTTTTCGGCGGCTCTTTTGATCCGCTCCATTTCGGCCATCTCAATCTGGCCATCTCGCTCTCCGAGTATCACCATCTCGATCAGGTGCTTTTTTGTCCGGTCTGCCGCTCCCCGTTTAAGGAAGAGGGGCCGATCGCTTCTGCGGAGCACAGGCTGGCCATGACGCAGCTCGCGATTCAGGAGCTGCCCCGGTTTCGGCTCTGCAAGCTTGAGATCGAGCGGGGCGGCGTTTCCTACACGGTCGATACGCTCCGCGACCTGAGAAAAGCCCATCCGCACGATGAGTTCTTTCTTCTCCTTGCCGAAGATTCGATCGAGAGCTTTTCCCGCTGGAAAGACTCGGAAGAGATTGTCCGGCTGGCCAAACCCCTTTTTGGAGCGAGGCAGAAGGGGAGCGGCCATGCCGGCTTGACGCCGATACCGGTCATGGAAATCTCCAGTACCGAGGTGCGGCGGCGTCTTAAAAAAAATCTACCGTGCCAACACCTTGTCCCCGGAATCATTCTGGACTATATCCGGCAACATCGCCTATACTAATCCCGATATTTTCAAAGTCCCTTGCAATTTATGCGGGGATTTTTCATGAAAATAGTATGAAACAAAATCCGATGGATATGCTAAACGAAATAGCTCAAGTTATTTACGACAAAAAAGGATTCAATATCCTCGCTCTCGATGTGAAGGGGATCTCCAGTATTGCCGACTATCTCCTCATTGCAGAGGGGAATGTCGACCGGCATACGATCTCGATAGCCAAGACCGTCATCGAAACGATGGCTGAAAAAGAAGAGCGCCCGGTCCATGTCGAGGGGTTGCAGACGGGGGACTGGATCGTCCTGGACTTCGGCGGGGTGATTGTTCACCTGTTCCAGCCGGGGCTCCGTGAAAAATATTCTTTGGAAAAGCTCTGGAATGCAGGGGAGATCGTCGATCTTTCCATAGACATTTCAAAAAAAGCTTCCGGCAGCAACCTGTAAGTGATTTTTGGAATTGCCCGGAGTCGGGAAATGTGCTATCATAGATCCCGAAAAATCAAGAATTTGTTAGGGGTCGTAGGACATGGGCAAAAAGCGGATTGTGGTCACGGGAATGGGGATCGTTTCCTGTTTTGGAACCGATATCGACACATTCTATGAGCAGCTTCTCTCCGGCAAGAGTGGCATTGTTCCGATCGAAGAGTTCCCTTGCGCCGACTATCCCACACGGTTCGCAGGTGCGATCCGCGGGTTTGATCCCGGCGAATACATAGACAAGAAGCAGGCGCGCCGCGTCGACCCGTTTATCCGCTATGCGATGGTCGCCGGAAAGAAGGCACTCGAGCACGCCGGCCTCCGTGGCGAGCAGCTGGCCACTCTTAAAAAAGAGCGTTGCGGGATCGTGATCGGATCCGGCATGGGCGGGATGAGCATGTTCTCCGACGGAGTCGAGACAATCCTCCAAAAAAGCTTCCGCCGCCTAACGCCCTTTTTCGTCCCTTACATCATCACCAATATGGGCGGCGCCCTCCTTGCGATCGATCTCGGGTTCATGGGGCCCAACTTCTCGATCTCGACGGCCTGCGCCACCTCGAACTACTGCATCCAATCCGCAGCCGAACAGATCCAGCAGGGCAATGCCGACCTGATGCTCTGCGGCGGCGCCGAAGCGCCTCTAACGCCGATCGGACTCGCAGGCTTCGTCGCCTGCCGCGCCCTCTCCACCCGCAACGACGATCCGGCCAAAGCATCCCGCCCCTGGGACCGGGGCCGCGACGGCTTTGTTATGGGGGAGGGCGCCGGCGTCCTCGTCCTTGAATCGCTCGAGCATGCCCAGGCCCGCGGCGCGACGATCCTCGCCGAATACCTCGGCGGCAGCGTCAACTGCGACGCCCACCACATGACCGACCCCCGCGAAGACGGCGCCGGCGTAGCTCTTTGCATCGAGACCGCTTTGGCCAATGCCAATGTTCCCAAAGAGAGGGTCAACTACATCAACGCCCACGCGACCTCGACGCTCGTCGGCGACCTCTGCGAGATCAACGCGCTTTGCTCCGTCTTCGGAGACCAAGCAAAAGAGATCGCGCTGAATGCGACAAAATCGATGATCGGCCACTGCCTTGGAGCCGCCGGCGGGCTCGAAGCCGTTGCGACGATCCAGGCGATCCGCACAGGCAAGCTCCACCCGACGATCAACCTCGACGACCCCGAGCCGGCCCTCGCCGAATTCGCCACCGTCGGGAAAGAGGCGAAAGACCATCAAGTCGATGTCGCGCTCTCGAACTCCTTCGGCTTTGGCGGGCACAACTCGACGCTCGTCTTCTCCCCGTATACAGGCTGACCGATGGCGCGTCAGGATGAATCGTTCGGCGTCGTGCCGCTTCAAAAAGAAAACAGCAGCTGGCAGGTATTTCTCATCAAGCACAAGCACGGCCGCTACTGGGGCTTCCCAAAAGGGCATGCCGAAGCGGGCGAAACCCCTCAAGCGACAGCCGCGAGAGAACTCAAAGAAGAAACAAACCTCGACATCATCCAATTCCTCACGAGCGAGCCCCTCATGGAGCGCTACAGTTTCGTGCTGAACGGCAGCCGCATCTACAAGCGCGTCCACTACTTCATCGCCGAAGTATCCGGCTCCGTCGTCCTCCAAAAGCACGAGATTTCCGACGGCCTCTGGCTTCCGATCCCCGCCGCCTTGCAAAAGCTCACCCATCCCGAAGGCAAGACGATCCTCGCCCAAGTCTCCGCCTTTCTATCCAAAATTTAGTCCTTCCGCTACCATAGCCCCATGTTCTTTTGGCGCCGCAAAAAAACCTATACGCCCATCGCAGGAAAAATCGAAGTCCTCTCCCGCCACTGCTACGTCTCCAAGATCAGCAAGCACAAAGAGCGCCCTCCCAACTTCTCCCACGAGAGATGCTTTCAAAACCTCCTCGACACCATTGACCCATCCCTCGCCAATCTCACCTGCTTCCTCGACGCGCCACCCAACACTCCCCACTACACAGATTCCTACTCCCCCCTCATCCGCTTCAAAAGGGGCAGCGAAGCCGGCTCCTTCCTCTTCCTCCTTGACCACATCGCCGCCCTCCCTCCTACCACGCTCATCTACCTTGTCGAAGACGATTACATCCACCGCCCCAACTGGACCTCCATCCTCCTCGAAGCCTTCACCCTCCCCATCGACTATGCCACCCTCTACGACCACCAGGACAAGTATTTCGATTACCCCAACCTCACCTCCAAAATCTTCGCCACACCCCACTGCCACTGGCGCACCACCCCCTCTACCACCCACACCTTCGCCGCCCGCGCCCAAACCATCCTCGAAGACCTCCCCATCCACCGTCGCTACTCCCAAGGCCGTACCATCAGCGCCGACCACCAAAAATTTCTCGCCCTCAACAAGCGCGGCCGCACCCTCGTCTCCTCCCTCCCCGGCTACTCCACCCACGCCGAGCCCAAATTCGCCTCGCCCTGCGTCGCCTGGGAGTTTTAAGGGCTCCGCCCTTAACAACCCGCCAAAGGGCAAGCCCTTTGGAAACCCATTGTTTTTGTGTCGTGGACTGCGTGCAAGACACTAAAACAAATAGGATTCTAAAGGACGAAGTCCTTTAGCGGGTAAGGGCGGAGCCCTGAAAGTTGTTGCAATCAACAGCGGAGACGGAAAAAGATAGAGATGCATGCGAAAAGTGTTTCTCTGGCTGCTTTGTTTTGGGGTGCTCGTCGGCGGGTCGTTTGCTTTGGGACGGGCATGGAGCGAGAAGAAGGGGGCTTTTGGCGCTGAGGTCGACAACGGGTTTTTGCCGGCTCCGTTTCCTTTGGAGAGGCACTCGTTTGTCATTTTCATTTGCGGGTATAATAATGGGGCCTTCGTTGAGAAGACGCTCCGGTCTGTTTTTTCGCAGGCTTATGACGCCTATCGGGTGATTTATGTCGATGATGCATCGACGGACGGGAGTTTTGAGGCGGCGAACGACGCGATTTATTTGAGCGGGCAGATGCTCCGCGTGACCGCCGTGCAAAATGAGGCGAGACTGGGGCAGCTCGCCAATCTCGTTCGCGCTGTTGAGGCGTGCAGAGACGATGAGATCGTCGTCGTGTTGAATGGCGAGGACTGGCTTGCGCACGAGTGGGTTCTTTCAACGTTGAACCAGTATTATGCCGATCCCGATCTCTGGATGACCTATGGCCAGTATTGCGAGTTTCCATCGTATAAGAAGGGGAGCGCGCGCAGGTATTTGAGAGGCGAGTGGGAGAGGCTGCGGGAAGCGCCTCTGGCGGCGGGGCATTTGAAGACGTTTTATGCGGGGCTGTTTCGGCAGGTGTCTATGGAGCACCTCACGCAGCATGGCGCCTTTTTTCCTGCGGCGTTTGATTTGGCGGTCATGCTCCCGATGTTGGAGATGGGAAAAGAACATTTTCAGTTTGTTCCGGACGTGTTGTATGTGGCGAACCGGCATGCGCCGGTCGATCCCGAGATGCAGGCGCGCTGCGAGAAGATCATCCGCTCGTTTAAGCCGTATGCCTCGCTCGAAAGGTTCTCGATTGCGGAGGCGGAATGATCCGTTTTTGGTTGGTCTTCTGTCTGTTCGGCGGGGCGATGCTCCTCTCGTTTTTCAGCGGGTCGGGAGAGATCCACCGGTGGCGCTCCGCTGCCTCGCCTCCGTTCCCTCTTTTGATTGAAGGGGTGGCGCCCGAGAAGGAATGCCCTCTGACCGAACACAAGGCCTTTGCCGTTGTCGTGGTGGCGCATAATGCGGCTTCCTGGTGCGAGCGTGCGCTTCGATCCGTCTTTGAACAGGATTATGACTATTTCCGCGTTCTCTTCGTCGATGACGCTTCGATGGACGGCACCTTCGAAAAGGCGCAGCAGTTCATCGTCGATAATCATTTGGAAGAGCGGGTGATTGCCGTCCGAAATGAAATGAGGGCCGGTTTTACCGGCAGCCTCTATCGCGCGGCGCAGGTGTGTCTAGACAAGGAGATCGTTATCCCGCTTGACGCCTGCAACTGGCTTGCCTTTGAGGGGGTTGTCTCCCGTCTGAACCGCGTCTTTCAAAACCCCGACGTTTGGATCGCAAGGAGCGCTTCCGTCGACTATCCGCTCTATCGCTTCTGCGAGGCTGAGGAGTTTGACGCAAAAGACGTGAAGCGGAAGGGATACCTCCTCTCCAGGCCTGCGCCTTTCCTCGCGTTTTATGCCGGCCTCTTCAAGTCGATCCGGCTGCCCGACCTCTTTCTTGAAGGGACGTTTGCTGAAAATTCTCTTGCATGGCAGCTCCCTCTTTTGGAGAAGGCGGGAGGGCGGTGCCGGACTTTAGCCGAGCCGTGCCTCTTTGAAAATAGGGCCTATCCGCAAAGAAAGGGCGAGGCCGCTTCTTTTCAGCGCGCCTTTTGCCGGCCTCTGGCTGAGCTGCCCCTGTCCACGATGGCCAAGGAGAGCCGGACCGATTTGGTTTTATTCTCGTATGATAGGCCGCTTCAGCTTTTGGCTGCGCTTGAGTCGATCCAGCGGCATCTCTCGGGGTCTTTCGCCTGCACGCTTCTCTACCGATCGAGCGATGCGAGGTTCGATGCGGCGTATAAGGAAGTGCTTGCCCTATTTCCCACAGTTCGCGCCGTCAAGCAGTCGGCTAAAGATTTCAAGCCGCTTTTAGAGGAAATCCTCTCCGAGTCTCCGGCTGAATATGTCTTATTTTGCGCCGATGATCTGGTGATGAAGGATGCTGTCGATTTGGACCTTTGCAGACGCATGCTGGAGCAGACGGGCGCCCACGGCTTTTATCTCCGTTTTGGAAGGAACATCCAGCACTCCTATCTCGCAGGCAAGCCGCTTCCCCAGCCGAAGAGCGCGGAATTAGGGGGAGGGGTCTTCGCCTGGGATTTGAGGCGCGCAGCCGGAGAGTGGGGCCTCGCCAATAACTTTGAGATGAGCCTCTACCGGAAAGCCGACGTAATCGGGGTCTTCCGAGAGCTTTCCTACAAAAATCCGGAGACCTTGCAAGTGGCGTGGGCGCGCCGCTTGCCCGAGACCGCGGTTGGCCTTTATTTCGAACAGTCGAAGCTCGTGAACCTACCCCTAAATTCGGTGCAGGCCTCCGGCAAACCGAACATGAACTACATGACGGCGGAAGAATTGCTGTTGAAGTTCAATCAGGGGCTCAAGATCGATATCGAGCCGCTCTTCCAGGTGAATAATCCGGCGCCGCACTATGAGTGGGCGCCGGAACTGATTTCTAGGTAGGTCTTTTCTTTTGGGGCGCGCGATGGGAGCCGATGGCGTCTCCCAGCGGTTCAGTGAATTTTCGATTTTTGATCACAGGGATTGCGGCCTTGTCCACATGCGGGTCGGACTGGAGGTGGACGACTTCCCGTTTTTTTCCGGGTTTGAAGGGCTCTCGGATGGTTGTTTCCTGTTTCGAGAGCTGCCGGAGCAGGGTGTCCGTTTGCTCATTGGTGTCCAGGATCAAATCGGGAGCCACTCTATTTGCCCCCTCCATGGCAATGAACCCGGGTTTGTTCATCGCTACCTTCGGTTCCGTCTGATGTGCAGTCGACTTATGGTCGCCTTCTATTCTTGCCATGATGACCTCCAATGCAGGTTGCTTTGGTTATAGATCTCAAATAAATAGTTGTCAAATCCCAACAAATGGAGTGAAGCCGGTATTTCTGATCACTTCCAAAAGTCCTGCGGATTTTTCCATTTGCTTCGCGGTCTTCCGAGCAGTCCCGCTAATCAAATTGCTTAGCGCGCGAGCCGGGGCGATAGGCGTGTCGGGGGCGTTTGCTTCCGAAGAAGCCGCTGCAACCTTCGTTTCTGGTACAATAGATGTTTGATTTGATCTGATTTCGTTTATCATTGTTTCTTGCTTTGTTTGTATAGTTATCCGTGAATCTAATTTTATCACAGTTCAGCTTAATTATCAAGGTTGTTGGGTTCTTATGTATTGTAAGTGTCTGGATTTAAGGTTTGTGGTAATTTCGTCTTGGAAAAGGCTGG
>DAIDLB010000114.1 GCA_027449725.1 Chlamydiota bacterium | reverse complement strand
CCTTAAATTGAAGACACTCTCTGAGCCCATCCGTAACCGCTGTTACCGTAACCCGTGTTACGGTGCTAAAAAACAAATTTGACCGGTTGGAGAAATTCCCCATGAGGAATTGACAGAATAGCTAGCAAGACCGTAACTTATTGGTCTATGAGAAAGAAACTACTTCTTGCCTGGCTCCTTTTGGCCGCGCCGTTTGCAGGAGCTCAGGAAATTGAGCCAGATCAGGTGCTTCCCCTTGAAGAGCAGGAGGGACCATCCGTTCAAGAATTTTATAGCTACATGCAGGAAGCGATCGACGAGGCCGACTGGTGGGCGGCGATCGATTTCGGGCAGATCGTCCTCTACCACTTCCCCGATTCCCCGTTTGGACAGGAGATTCCCTTTTTCATCGGCATGGCGTATCTCCAGCTGGGACAGCACGAGTTGGCCAACGAGTCGCTGAGCGAATATTTGAAAAAATCGACCAGCCCCAAGCACTTCGAAGAAGCGATCGATGCGAAATTCGCGGTTGCCGAGTTTTTCCGCGAGGGGGGCAAAAAGAGGCTTTTCGGCTCCCATAAGCTGCCGGCCGTCTTGCCCGCCAAAGAAGACGCATTGACGATCTACGATGAGATCATCGCTTCGATGCCCCACTATGAGCTTGCAGCCAAGGCCATGATTGGCAAGGCGGAGATCCAAGCCTATTATGAGGATTTTCGTCCGAGCGTCGAGACGCTCCATCTCTTGATCCGCCGCTTTCCGAAGCATGAGCTGGCGGCAGAAAGCTATCTCCGGATCAACCAGGTCTACTTGAGCCAGGCTCTGACCCAGCAGCTTGATCCCGATCTGCTGGATCTGGCTGAAATGAACTTGCGGAAGTTCAGGCTCGCCTTTCCCCGAGAACCCCGCGTCGCTTTGGCCGAGACCGCCCTTGCGGAGATGAAAGAGATCTTTGCCCAAAATCTTTTGGAGACAGGACAATTCTACAAGAAGAGAAAGCAGATGGATGCCGCGATCATCTATTTTTCCAAGATTGTCGCGAAATATCCCGACAGCAAGTCTGCTCTGGTGGCGAAGGAGCAGCTCATCGAGTTGCAGGCTACCGGCCACTTTTAAAGAATGAATCACAGAGAACACAGAGAGCACAGAGGCGGGGGAAGCCCCCGTACCCCCAATTTGGGGGCGCGGGGGCTTCCCTCGCCTCTGTGCTCTCTGTGTTCTCTGTGGTTGATTTTCTTCTTGCTTGCTTGCGGGTACAGGTGGGATGATTCGGCCCCCCAATCCCTCTCGATCCCATTTATCGCAGGCGACGAAGACGGCACCTTGACAGCGGAGCTGATCCGCGCCTTTGCCTCCTCGACCCGCGCCAATGTCGTCGCATCGAAGGGTAGATACCGCCTCGAGGTTTCCCTCTCCGAACAGGCGGGTGAAATCATTGGCTTTCGGATCGATTCGCAAGTGAATAACGGCAAGCAGCAGAAAAATATCGTAGCCGATGAAGGACGGCGCGCGATTGCAGCTGATGTTTGCCTCTATGATACCGAGACGGGCGAGATTGTCCTCGGCCCTAGCCGCGTAGAGGCCAATGTCGATTATGACTACGTAGACGGGGACTCGTACCAGGACCTCACCTTTGTCGATTCTTCGGGGGTAACCCAGACGATCCTTGCCTACTCCCTCGGGCAGCTCGAATCGTCCGAGTCTGCCCGTGAGGCGGGAGCAAAACCGCTCTATCGACAATTAAGCCGGAAAATCGTCGACCTGATTTCTGCTAATTGGTAGATTCGTTCGCATGATGAAAATTTTGTGTATGGTTTTGTGTGCTGCTTCTCTTTTTGCCAATGAAAAAATCGTCGTTGTCGGCGGCGGCCTTGCCGGGCTGAGTGCGGCTTACCGCCTGAAAAACCAAGGCCGAGACGTCGAGCTTTATGAAGCCAGGTCGCGCGTAGGCGGCCGGGTTTTGAGCGCGGAGATCGATGGGCAGATCGCAGAACTGGGAGGCCAGTCCCTGAATGACGGCGGCGAGGGATGCTCGATCCGCGGCCTCATCGCCGAGATGGGCCTTGAGGTGGGCGAGGTTCCCTTTTTGCGCCAAGATTTTTTCTGTTTTGAAAAGGGAGAGCTTCAGCCTGCGCCCCGTTTTCATCGGCCGGTTGCGATGGAAGAAATCGAAGAGCTTGCAAAAACCGCTCGTTCAATGGAGGATCTCGCTTTGGCATTTCTGCCAAAAGACAATCCTCTTTACCAAATTATCGCCACCCGTTTCGGAGCATTTGAAGGAGCCTCTCCGGAGAAATTGGCGCCGCTTTATTTAGAGTCGCTGCTCCGCTTTCTTCAGCCTCCCGAGACAGAGGATATCTATATTCTGAGCAGTGTGAAAGGAGGAAACAGTCTTTTGCCTCTCCGGCTCGCGGCGGCATTGGGAGAGCGTCTCCATCTGGGACACCAGCTCACAGCGGTGGAGAAGAAGGAAAACCGGTATCGCCTTTTGTTTGCAAATGGGCAACAGTGCGAGGCGGATATCCTGGTTTTGGCGATGCCCTGCTCGGTCTACGAGGATATTTCCTTCGAAGAAGGAGTGATCCCACCCGAAAAACTCGTAGCGATCCGCAGTGTACGCTACGGAACCAACGCCAAAATCCTTGTTCCCTTCAGAGATGAAACGATTCCCCGGCCTCTTTTGATCAATCATCGGGCGCTTGGCTATTTTGTGCCCGGACACAATCTATTAACGTTCTACTACACCGGAAAGTCAAGCCGCTTTACAGAAGAAAATTTGGAAGAAATCGCCCGAACCGAATTGTCGATGGCCGGATTGGGGAGTTCTTTTCCAACGGATTTTTCTTTGGCCCGGGATGAGGCTTTTGCCGATTATGGAAAAGCGATTGTGGGGTATAGCTGGCCGAATGATCCGTATGCAAAGGGTTCTTATACCATTCCAAAAAAACAAATTCATAAATTTAATTGACAGGGTCTGTTAGACTATTTGCCTTTCAAAAAGGATGTTTATGCGTGGAAGAAAGGCTGGGGCTATCAAAGACCTCGAACAATACGATTTCGACAAATTAT
>DAIDLB010000113.1 GCA_027449725.1 Chlamydiota bacterium | reverse complement strand
GCAAAATTTGCGTTAAGAGTTGGTTTTGCGAAAAAGAACTTTTCCGACGCGGTCGATGTGGGATCTAAGGTCTGAGTTGGTAACGTGACGATAATCGACGACGTCAAAGAGATACGGGGTGGGCAAACCGTCCAGGTCTGTTTTGACGGATCCCGATAGATCGTCGGCGCTTGAGGTCAAAATTGCGAGGTCGATGTCGGATCCGGGAGAATGCGTCCCCATGGCTCTTGAACCAAAGAGGATCACCTCCTCGATTTCAGGTCGCGAAGCGAAATAGTCGCAAAATAGCTTGATCGTTTCATCGGGTAGGCCAAACATCAACCGCTCTGTTTTCCTTTTAAAAAATGAAATACCTGGTCGATGGCGACGATGTATTTATTTTGAATATTGGCCATTACTTTCTGGGCCGTTTCTTCCTGGTAGACGTGAGCCATTAAGTTTCGGTCTTCGAGCATTTCAATCCAGGTTTGGCCGTCCTGGATGATTTTGTGGTGAAAGCCCAGTTTGATGACGTCGCGGGGCAGACTGACATCGACGCCGCTGTACTTCAAGTAGTCTTTCACTGTTTTCCAGGACAGCTCGAACGTAAATTGGAACGCACCTACCAGTGCGATTTGATAGAGATAATCTTTTGGAGATGCTTTCGTGGCTCGCGCCGCTTCGTGGAGGTGTTGGAATGCTTTTTCCAGATTTTTAAACCGTTGCTGCCAGCGAATATCTTGCATGAACGCCTCAGATTTTTACTACAGAATATCAGGAGCGACACATTTAGGCATATCGATCACTGCTTCGCATCGCGGATCTATTACACCGCTTGCCACTGAGTATCCCGATGAAAAATTCGAATACTGCGCGAACGTAGGCAATGGAGACGATCTTGTGATGAAGCAATTCGGGGCAAGCTGGCCGCTTTTTTGGAGCCCGATGAGTCTTTTGGAGGATTCAAGGTTCCCGTTGAAACGGCTTTCCAGCAGCTTTCTCGCATCGCATCGCAAGAAGCTCGCATGCAAAGAGTGTTTGCGGGGGCGCACCCGAAAGCAATTACTTGATCCCTTCGTGCTCCACGAACTTTCTCCAAAAAAAAACCACGGATACGGAATCCGTGCCGGCCGCATAGACGTACCATGCGGGATGCTTATACTTTATCTATACCAAAAGCGATTGATTATCTCCAATGGCACCCTCAAAAAATGGGCGATCGACGGGATTCGAACCCGCGACATCCGGAACCACAATCCGGCGCTCTAACCAGCTGAGCTACGACCGCCATTGAAATGGACATCCATTTTTACTAGAAACGGGAGAAAAAATCAAGGGTCTCTCCTGAAAATAAATCCCTATGAGAAAGAGGGCGCCCAGCCAGGGGGCCAGGACCCAGCCCGGCAGGACGGCAGAGAGGGATGCGTCCAGGAGGGCCGGCGGATGGGCAACGATCTCGAGCAGCTCATCTGCCAGGAAGCCTGAGAGCTTAAAGAAGGGAAGCGCCAGGAGAGGAGAGAGGGGGTGGAGGGCCAGGGCCGGCAGGAAGAGGAGGAGGGAGAGGGCGGAGAGAGAAGGGATAAAGAGGTTGTAGAGGAGCGAGAGGAAGGGGAACCGGTGGAAGTGGTGTAAGAGGAGGGGCAGGAGGGCAAGGTTGACTGCCAGGGTCAGAGAAAGGGCGCGGGCAAAAAACGAGGTAGAGGCATAGGCGAATTGGGAGAGGGGCGGCAAGGCGGCCGACTCTTTCAAGGATCGTTTGGGGAGGAGAAGGGACAGGGCGCGCCGGACGGGGGCATTGAGGAGTAGAATGGCGCCGCAGCTCAAAAAACTGAGTTGAAAGCCGACAGATAAGACCGAGAGAGGGTCGATTGCGATCTCGAAGAGGAGGCAGGCGCCGAGGAGGTTCAAGCCGGAAGCGCGCCTTTGCAGCAGGCGGCCGGAGAGGAAGAGGGCTGCGGCGAGAAAGCTCCTCAGCACCGGAGGGGAGTTGCCGACAAGGAGAAAGTAGAGGGTTGCCGTAGCGAGAAGGGCGATGAGACGGGGGCGGTACGGGCAGAGTGGGCGCAGAAGGAGGGCGGCAAAGGCGGCGACGAGGGCAAAGTGGAAGCCGGAGATGGCCAGGATGTGCTGCAGTCCCAGCCTGCCGAACTCAAAGCGGAGCGTTCGGTCGTCGACCTCACCGGTAAAAAGGGCCGTGAGGAAATCGGCCGCCCTGGATTTCATTTTTTTGTGCAAAAGGGTACGGATCCGTTCTTTGGCCCGGAAGCGCATTTCAGCAAAAGACCATGTCCCGGGGACTCTCTCCCACTCTTTCGGTTTGAAGCCAAATGTGAAGCGATCCTGTTCAACAAGTTCGCCGTGGACGAGGTAGTCGCAGTCGGCTTTCGGTCTATCGCCGTGGGTAACGATTGTGCAGGGCCGCCGGCTGCCTTGGGTATGCACCTCTCCTTTGTAGATCCAGCCGGTCGAAAAGGGGGAGCGGTGCCGCTCAACCGAGCGGATGGCAAAGATCGCCTTTCCAATCCCCGGAATGGGAGAGGAGGCGAAGAGGTGGGAGCAGTAGATGCAAAAGAAAAGCATCAAGGCGATTTGTAGGGGTGCGCGCTTCCAGGAAATAAACAAGAGGAGAAGCGCCCAAGCGGCTGCCAGCCACCAGGCTGTTTCAAAATAAAGGAAAGATCCGATCAGGGCGCTGAGACCGAAGAAGAGGGCGGGATGTTCTTCAGAAAAGCGCAATCACTCATCCGTGTCGATCGAGCGGTAGATCAGTCGGGCGCCTCTTTGCCTTGTGAAGTACGAGGCGAGCCACTGCGTCAATACGATCACGCGGTTTCGAAAGCCGATCAGATACATGACGTGTACAAAACACCAGGCGAGCCAAGCCAAAAAGCCGCTGAACTGCACTTTGCCAAAGGTTCCAATCGCCTTTGTTTTACCGATCGTCGCCATGGTCCCTTTGTCGAGGTAGCGGAAGCGGGGACGCTCGGCCTTTTGCCATCTGCGGCGGATGACGTGTGCGACGTAGCGCCCTTGCTGCGTGGCGACGGAAGCGAGGCCGGGGAGCGGTTTTCCGTCTTTGTCGGGAGCGCAGGCGGCGTCGCCGATAACGAATAGGTCGGGGTAGTTCGGAAGCGAGAGGTCGGGATCGACGATCGCTCTCCCTTGCCGGTCGAGAGGGACGTCTAGCGTTTTGAGGACGGGGGACGCCTGGTTGCCTGCCGCCCAGAGGACGTTATGCGAGGGGATGAACGTCTGGTCGACCATCACGCCGTCTTTTGTGATGCTAGTGACCCGCTTGCCGTTAATGACCTGTACGCCGAAATGTTCGAGATAGCCCTGGGCTTTGAGCGCAAGGCGGGCCGGGAAGGTGGGGAGGATGTGGGGCGAGCCTTCGACGAGATAGATCTTCGTTTTCGTCGTGTCGATCCGCCGGAAATTCTTCAGCATGGTTTCGTGGGCGATCTCGGCGATTGCTCCCGCCATCTCGACGCCGGTAGGTCCGCCGCCGACGATCACGAAATTGAGGTATTTCTTCGCCTCCGAAATGCTGTCGCACCGCTCCGCCCTCTCAAACGAGATCAGGATATGCTCGCGGATTTTCAGCGCGTCGGCGAGCGTCTTGAGCCCCGGCGCAAGCGGCTCCCAGGCGTCGTTGCCGAAATAGGAGTGGTTCGCTCCAAGCGCGACGATCAAATAGTCGTAGCCAAGCGTCTCTCCGTTTTTAAAGCAGAGGGTTTTTTTGTCCTTGTCGATGGAGACGACGTCGCCCATCAGGACGGTGATGTTTGAGTAGTGGCTCAATACCTCGCGAATCGGCTTGGCGATGTCGGCAGGAGAGAGCGCCGCGGTTGCGACTTGATAGAGAAGCGGCTGAAACAAATGATGGTTGGTCTTGTCGATGAGCCAAACATCGAACTTCGAATTGCCGAGCGTTTTGGCGGCGTTGAGCCCTGCAAAGCCGCCCCCAAGGATGACTACTTTGGTAAATGCCATACCCTCACTATACCATATTTCATTAATTTAGTTTCCAATATTTCTATCAAATGTCAAAATTGCCAATAGGATGAATGCGCTGGTCCAGGAATTTTATCAGCCCTCGGGAAATTTTGATTCCGTTCTCTTTTTGAGCGAAAGCAAGGAAAGTTGGGAGAACGCGAGAGCCAGGTGCGGGGAGCTGCCTCGCGGATGGTATGAGCTCAGCCGTCTTCCGAGTCCGGATCGGATTGCGTTTACGCGCGATTTCTGGATCGACAGATTGCCTTATCATCCTTCTTTTTGCAAGTTCGCAAGTGATTTTTTCGGGAGGCTCGACGACGTCGGCGTTGTGCTCAGCAGAGAGAAAAAGGGGACGCCCTGGACCTGTGAGATGGTGTACAGCCTCAAGGAAAACAGAAGTTTTTTCCGGGGCTCCCCCCCTTGCAGGGAAGAGGAACTCGATGATTTGAAAGCCTCTCTCAACGTCATCTTGCCTCGCGACTATCTCTCCTTCTTAGAGATTCATAACGGGTTTGGAAAGCTTTCCGAACTTGGCCTTCTCCGCGCAAGCCAAATTGTAGGGGTCAGAGAAAAAGTGATGAACGCCCTTCTTGCCAGCGAAAAGCCCCTCATGCAGGCAGGCCGTGTCGTCGATCCCGGATCGCTCATCCCCTTTTTTGCCTCATTCGGAACCGAGTCTTACCAATGTTTTTTTGCCGATTGGTATCCCGGAAATGAAATGGGGAATGTATATTTATCCGGAATCGATTATACAGTATCCGAATGTTCAGACCGCAAAGAATGGTCTGATCAATTGGCTTTTCCAACATTTTTGGATTGGATAGCCTTTTATATGGAAGGCAACAGCCAGGAGCGATAAAGCTTATGTATTTGGTGCAACAGCTTTACGATCAGCATGGAAAATATCTTGGCTTGGAGCTTTTGGCCGGAAAAAAAGGCCTGAACCGGCGCATCCAAAAGCCGGAAGTGCATCGGCCCGGATTGAGCCTGACCGGGTTTTTGAAAAGCTTCGTCAACGCCCGTATTCTTGTCTTCGGCAAACATGAGATCGATTTTCTCCGCGAACTCGACGTAAAGACAAGAACGGAGCGCCTGCTGGCGATTTTGACCCCGCAGACCCCGGCCGTTGTAATTGCCCGGAATTTCCGTCCGCCCAATGAACTGGTCTCCCTTTGCAACAAAGAAAATGTTCCCCTATTTCGGGCGAAGTCGACCGCGACGAATTTGCTCAGCAGGATCACTTTTCTCCTCATGGAAGAGTTTGCGCCGAGCATCTCGCTCCACGGCACTCTTGTCGAGGTGTTCGGCGTCGGCGTTCTCATCCAGGGCAACTCCTCCGTCGGCAAAAGCGAAGCTGCCCTTGGGTTGATCGAGAGGGGGCATAGGCTCATCTCCGATGACGTTGTCCGTGTGAAGAGAAAGGAAAATTACCTCACCGGCTCAGGCCCCGAATTGACGCGCCACCTGATGGAGATCCGCGGTATCGGCATCATTAATGTCGCCCATCTGTATGGAGCGGTTTGCGTCCGTCCCGATAAAGGACTGGACATCGTCGTCAAGCTCGAAGAGTGGGACGACCAACATTTTTACGATCGGGTCGGCCTCGATGAAAAGTTCGTTGACATTCTGGGCATCTCCATTCCCTACCATCTTCTGCCTGTCAAACCGGGGCGCGACGTCGTATTGCTTCTTGAAACAATTGCATTGAATCATCGATTGAAGGATATGGGATATAATTCGGCCAAAGAATTCAATTCGAAACTGCTGGAAACGATAGCAAATTCGCCAAAAAAAGGTAAAGCGTGGCTTCGAAATTGACATGTAAGGTAAAAGTGAAAAATCCGCTCGGGCTCCATACCCGGCCGGCGGCGGCGATCGTGAAGATTTTGCAGCCGTTGAAATCGTCCGTTTTCTTTACCTATAAGAACGAGACGATTAATGCGCGCAGCATCATGAGTATTTTGATGCTTGCCGCCAAGAAGAACTCGCAGATTGAGATCACCGCGGAAGGAGAAGACGCGGAGGTCGCGATGAAGTTGATGGTGAAGGCCTTCGACGAGCAATTTGGGGAAAAGTGATGGAGAAAACAGAGGAAATCGTCTTACGCGGACTTCCCGTCAGCAGGGGAATCGGCATTGGACAGCCTCTATTTTTTGCTTTGGGAGAAGAAGACATTCCGGAAGTGTTGATCGAGCCTCTCGCCATTGAGGCGGAGATCGAGCGCTACCGGCTGGCCCTTCGCATGAGCCGCGAAGATGTGGAGAGGCTCCAACAGCTCTCCCTCAATGACGGCCCGCCCGAGATCGTCAATATCCTCGGGACCCATCTCGAGATGCTCCAGGACCCGCTGATGACGAGCGGCATGGAGGAAAAGATCCGGAAGACGGGAAAAAATCCCGAAGCGATCGTCCTCGATGTGATCAGCGAATATAAAAAGCGGTTCCGCAATATCAAAGACGGCTATTTCCAGGAGCGGATCCGCGACATCATCGACGTATCGAGGCGCGTTCTCGGCCATCTCTTCCCGATGAAGCGGATGCGGCTCGGTTCTGTTCCGCCAAGCTCCATTATCCTGGCGCATGACCTCGTTCCGTCGGATACTGTCGAAGCGACTATGCACATCGGAGCTTTTGTGACGGCTTCCGGCGGCATCACTTCGCATGCCGCGATCATCGCCCGTGCGAAGGGGATCCCTTACGTCGCCCATATCGACATCAAGCTCTTCAAACGCTTCGACCACATCCATGCGGTGATCGTCGACGGCTCGCAAGGGATTGTCATCGTCAATCCGGAGGAAGAGACCCTCAAAAAATACCAGGTATTGAAAAAAGGGCAGCTCCAAAATTTCCGCCTGATGCAAAACGCGGCGCATCTCAAAGGGGAGACGATCGACGGCTATCGCGTCCGGATCTTTGCGAATCTCGAGGGGGCCGAACAGATCGGCTTTGCCCTCCGCCACGGCTCTGCCGGCATCGGCCTTGTTCGGACCGAATATCTCCTCTTTCCCCGCAAGCGGTTTCCTACGGAAGACGAGCAGGTGGCGATCTATAAGAAGATGGCGCTTCGCCTCGGCCCGGGCCGACCGCTCGTGATCCGCCTCTTCGATGTCGGAGGGGACAAGAAGTTCGAATTCGACCCCGGGAGTTTCGACTCCCACTATTTCGGCGCCGTCGGCCATGAGCCGAACCCGGCCCTCGGCTGTCGAGCGATCCGCTTCCTGATGCGTTTTTCCCACCTCCTCGATACGCAGCTCAGGGCGATCCTCCGTGCGAGCGTCCACGGCGATCTCCATATTCTGAGCCCGATGGTCTCCGATATCTATGAGCTCCGCCACGTCCGCGGGCGGATCGCCAAACTCTCGCGCGAGCTGCGTAAGGAGGGCTTTAAGGTGGCGCGCAAAATCCGGGTCGGCTGCATGATCGAAGTGCCGTCAAGCGCCCTTCTTTGCGACGAGCTGGCCAAGGCGGCCGACTTCCTCTCCGTCGGGACAAACGACTTGGTCCAATACGTCCTGGCGGCCGACCGGTGGAACAATGATTTAACGGCCCATTTCTATACGCCAGCGCACCCGAGCATCCTGCGCCTCCTCCGGATGATCATCGCGTCCGCCAACCGGTTCAAAAAACCCTTGCTCCTCTGCGGGGAGAGCGCTTCCGACCCGCTTCTCATCCCGCTCCTTCTCGGCCTTGGCATCCGCGACTTTTCCGTCGCCGCCCGGGCGATCCCCCTCGTCAAACATGTGATCCGCAAGTGGCGCATCCTCGATGCGTGCCAGCTGGCGGAGCAGGCGCTGGAGTATTCCTGCGCGGAAGACCTCAAACGATTTTTACAAGAAAGAGTCGCCTCGCTCGACTTATAAGACAAAACCCTCTTGCCTGGATTTTTCATTCCCTGTAAACTCTTCCCTTCATTTTTCAGAAACCCGCTGGTCCGAGCGGTTTTTCGAGGTAAACGGATTTTCAATTTTATAGAGGAGATGAATGTATGACAGACAGTTTACAAGGCGTAGGCATGGGCGCTCAACAATATCCGCAACAACCGGTCGTAATCACAAAGCAGCCGATCATCCAGCACGTTGTGAGCCTCGAGTGCAAAAGAGGCGTGCAACAGGGACTCTTCAGCCGTGTGGCTGATTTTGCGGTCCGCTCCTGCATCGCCGGTTTTACGGCAGGAACGATGATGGCGGCCTGCAGAGTCGCTGCTGCTCATGTCATGGGATCTCCTTCACAGGATGCGATCAATCAGATGGTTCAGACTTCCATTGGGATGGGCGCCGGATTGGGAGTGTTTGCCGCATTTACGACGAGCGCTAAAGGCGACGCTGCGCTTCGGGGCATGGAGTTTGGCGCAGCCGGCGCAGCGGTCTTTATGGCATCAGGCGGGAGCGACAAACACGTTCTCGAATCTGCAGACCAAGCAAAAAAGTGGGTTGTTCTGAAAGCGGGACAGACGCGAACGGATGCCGGCAGTGCCTTTAAGAACTACGTCAGCGATCCTCTTTCCAAACTGGAAATGCCCGAGATAAAGCTTCCGAACTTCTTCGGATCCGAGGAAAAAGGGTTTGTCTGTCCTGCGGATATGACTTGTGTTCAGACAACTGATTACAACAACCTTGTTGAGGTGGCGACAGCTCGGACGGTTCTGCAAAAACACGGTCTGAATTCCAACGGAAAGTTTGAAAGCTCCCCCGTTTGGGAAGGCTAAAAGACTCTCCTTCCAAACCCATGCATTCAGTCTGTGGACAGGATGCGTGGGTTTTTTATTTCTGCTTGCGAAAATCTCCTTTACTTCTCTAAACTCTCTTCCCTTTTATGGAGGTTTGTTATGTCTCGTATGTATGTTTCGAATCAAACGCGCGTCCCTTTGCCGGGCATGGTCAGAACTAATGAGGGTTGTGTCCAGACGACATTGGGTGAAAAAGCAGTCATTCCCGGTCCGACGCACGCATCGACTGCCGTAAAAATATCGGCTTGTATGGCGAACGCTTTCTCCGGATTTGGCGGAGCGGCTCTTGTCCTGATGGGATCGGCGTTGATTTTGAAGGGAGAGGGCGATGCATCTCTTCTCGAGTCGCTTCGTCTGCCGTTCTATCGTGCTCTTAGCGTAGGGATTTCAGGGGGAATTTTGTCAGCGACGAACAAAGAAGCGGCGATCAACGGCGCCCTTTTAGGCTCGCTGGTTCAAGGCGTACTTATGCTGAGCGGAATTCGCTAATATTCAGGGCGGGGAAGCTCTCCCCGCCATTCTCTTGACTTTGTATATTTTTGATCCCCGATTGCTTATCGAACTCTTGGTCAAAAATGTACAAAGTCGAGATTCTCTCTTACATAAACGGCTTCATCGGCTGTTCGCTTTCGATCTTCGCTTTGGCGTCTTCGAACGCGGCCAAAATCAGGTCTTGCAGTCCCTCTACGTCGTCCGGCGTTACGCACTCCGGTCTGATTGCGATTTTTTTCATGTTTTTTTCACCGTCGAGGGTAATGGTGACAAGGCCGTTTCCGGCACTGCCGGTTGCTTCCG
>DAIDLB010000112.1 GCA_027449725.1 Chlamydiota bacterium | reverse complement strand
GTCGAAATCGTATTGTTCGAGGTCTTTGATAGCCCCAGCCTTTCTTCCACGCATAAACATCCTTTTTGAAAGGCAAATAGTCTAACAGACCCTGTCAATTAAATTTATGAATTTGTTTTTTTGGAATGGTATAAAGCACGTTTTACCGACACGAGGAGAAGATCTCTCCGCATCAAAATCCAATGTCCCAAGTCGACGAGGAGCCATGCATCGTCTCCTGAGACTTTGCATCCCGAATTCATTAGACAATTTTCTCAATCCACGATAATTGGTATAAAAGAAGAACCTATCCCAGTAATGAGGCTTCGTCGATTTTGCGGGGGTTGTATACTATTGTCGGTACTACCCCCGCAAAAAGGATCGAAAATCGGCTCCAAAGAACCCGAAAATCGACAGAAGCTCATTACTGGGATAGGTTCAAGTGCCTTCTTTTTTCAGGTGAGTTTTATGAGACAATTGGGATTTTTGATGATCGCCGTCTTGGCGAGCTGTTCCACAAACACCGGAACAGGAGTGATTGCGGGGGCAGGCCTTGGCGCACTGACCGGAGGAGCGGTGGGAGGCGGCCAGGGCGCGCTGATCGGCACGGCAGTGGGCGCGGTCGCAGGCGGATTGGTCGGAGCCGTGCTTGACGAACAGGACCGGAGAGTGATGGAGCGCTCAAGCCCGCGCACGGTCGATCGGATGGAGCGGGGAGAGCCGCTCACCCTCAATGACGTCATCAAACTCTCGCAAGGCGGCGTCAATGATACGGCCATCTTAAATTACATGCAGGAAACGGATAGCTCCTATACGTTAAGCCAGGCGCAAATCCGCCGGCTGCAGGATGCGGGAGTAAGCCAGCGGATCATCGATTTCATGGTCGCTTCGGGTCGATAACACCTTGAATTGAATCAAAAAATTTGATAAACTCCGCATGCACAATGATCACGCAAATGAACAATTCATCGAACGAGAACCTCCTCTTTCAGGAGCGCCTGCCCCACCTCTACCGCACAATCCTGGGCTCTTTTCGAAAAATCACCCGCTCTTTTGCTCTCTTCAACGTTTCTTTTGCAGCCCTCTTTACGGCTCAGCTCGCAGCGGTTTTCTTCTACAGCCCCTTTTTATCTCAGCCCCTATTGCTTGCCCTTTCCCTCAGCGCCCTCTTTTTGACCGTCTTTTCCTACTTCATCTTTCTCTTCTATTATCAGGCTAAAAAGCCGGAACAATTCAATCAGCTCAAACAGCAATTCGTCTCTTCCGCAAAAAAGCAGCTTGCCACCTGCGACGCAGGGCAGAGCCTCACGATCGCAGCATCCCTTGTCAAGCTCGCCGCCCATCTCGACGATTTTGAAGAGGGCCTCTATCAAATTCCTACGCTCCTCTCTCCCTTCAAACGGCTCTTGGAAGGATTTTCGACACAATGCCACTGGAAAGACGTTCTCCGCTTCAAACAAACTCTCCTCCATAGCGCAATCGACGAACATCTGCAGCAAATCCGCGCCACGCCAACAGACCTGGAAGCGCACGCCTCCCTCGCCAATACCTACATCTCCCTCTCCAAACTCTTTGCCGAGCCGAAGAGCCCTGCGCTGCAAAGGGCGTACCGGAAAAGAAAAGAGGTCTTTGAAGAGCATTTTCTAGCCGCTGCGACGCTTGCCATGGAAGAGCTTCAAATCCTCAACCATTACGCCCCGAACGACCCTTGGGTCCATGAACAGCTGGCATCCGGCTATCACGATCTCCGAATGCCTCAAGAGGAGATCCGCGAAGTCGAAACCCTGCTGCAGCTTCGCCCTCTGGATCGCGACCTGCTCTTCCGCCTCGGTTTGCTTTATTTCGAACAGGGGAACAATGCCAAGGGACTCAAGGTCTATGAGGAACTCAAAGAGGCCAACTACCAAAAGTCTCAGGACCTGATTATGGCCTACGGCAGTCCGCAAAAATCGCGCTCATTTTCAGAAATATTTTAAAAGAGAACTCCAGTCGACTGTGCCAATGAAAAGGCCAAACAGGCAGAGCTGGCATGCCTTCCAATGGACGCGCTCCTGATAGAGCCTTTGCCCCCAAATATTGCAGATGACGATGATCGCGATCGAAAAGATCGGAAAAATCACCGCCCTCTCCAGCATATTCGCCGCCTCGGTCGCCCAGATGAGGAAAAACGTGCTCATCGCATTGCCGATCCCCCCGAAAAGGCCGTAAAAGCACTCGTCCGATTTAGGCAGCCGGCTCTCTTTGGAAAGATAAATCGCCGCCTGGAGCAAGGCCGCGGCCAAATAGATAAAAAAGAGGAACCAGGGGCTCGCAAGATCCGAGGCAAGCGCTGCCAGCTTCGAGTTGAGGACCAGAACGCGGCACTGCATCATCACTAAAAAAAGGACGTGGAGAGAAAATGTCAGAAGGGAAAAGAGGAGCCAGGCGCGCCGGTTGACAAGCCCCTGCAGCCCCTTGCCCGCCCAGAAAAGGCCGGTCAGGACAAGCAGCGAGCCGATCGCATGCCAGGGCGTATAGAGGCAGCCGAAGGCGGCTCCGAAGAGAAGGGCCATTACGATGGCCGGCATCACAGTTGAAGCATTGAGCATGGCGAAGGTCAAGCCCGGAGGGCCGCATTCCAGCGCGCGCCCCAGCGTCTGAAGCATCCACCCCAAAACCAGGCCTGCGGCCAGCCCCGCCGCAATCACGGGCAGGTTGAGGGCGAATTCCCCCGTCCGGACAGGGCCGACGAGGAAGGCGGCCAGAGCGGCAATGGAAAGCTGCACGGTCAAAAAGGCTCTGGCAGTCCCTCCGCTATCGATGCTGCGGCGCATGCAGAAATTGGAGAGAGACGCAAAACAGCTTGCCACCAGAATCAATACAATGCCCATGCAGCCTCCTATGTTCTGAAGCCAGAATAAAAAAATCCAATTGCCCTTGCAAGGAAACTCAGGAAAAAAATGTTTTCTCTTGGAAAAATGGAGAGAGAAGCCCTAGTTTGAATGGTGCATCTTGCAAACCCGAGGTACTCCATGCGCCGGTTTTCCTATTCCCTCCTCTGGCTGCTTGCCGCTTCCGCTCCGCTTCTTCCCCAGGAGTGGCAAGCCCAATCGGAAGAAGAGGCGCTCTTTTTGCGCCGCATCGCCGATTTTTGGAAAGAGGGGGAATACCAAATCGTCAAATCCGAAATTGAAGAGTTTTTGCGCGAATATCCCGAAAGCTCGTTCGCCCAAACGCTCCATGCCTCGCTGGGCGACCTCTATGTGCGTGAAGACAATTTCAAAAGCGCGCTCATGCAATATTCGCGGATCGTCGACACCGCCCTCGGTGAAAAAATTTTCTTGAATCGGATGCAGTGCCTGCTCGAGCTGCAGTGGTTTGCCACTCTGTCCGATGAGTGCGAAGCCTATTTGCAGCAAGAGACGCTCCTCCCTGAACACAAGCAGAGGGCGACCCACCTGCTCGCCATCTCGCTCTACCAGCAATGCCTCAATTCGGCTGACGACACGGTCCTCCTCGAGCGTCTTGCGTCGCGCGCCCTTCCCTACTTCCAGGAGCTTTTGGAAGAGGGGCTCTCCGACGAAATCGCAGAGGCCGCCGCCCATCTCTCCGCAATTTTAAAAAACGATTCCGGAGCTGCCGGGATCTATCTCCGCCTGGCAGAAAATCCGGGAGCGAATCGGGAGGAGATGCTCTTTCGGGCGGCTCTCTTTCAGGCAAAATTCGATAAAGAACTCGCTCTCAAGACGTTTCGGAGCTTGAAGAGCGCCGACGCCGCCTACAACGCGCTCATTCTTGCCTACGATTGCAAGCGCTATGAAGAGATCCTTTCAAATAAAGAAGAGATTTTGGCGTCCATCCCCCCGGAAAAAATGAGCGACGCCCGCCTCTTTTTCGGAAAAAGCTACCTGCAGCTAAAACTCTATTCCGAAGCCCTGCAAGAGCTCGTCTTGTTTGCCAAAAACTCAGCTCCATCGGATGCGCTCAAAAGCGCGCTGATCGACACTCTCGAGGCGTCTTACCGGCTCGGCGATCGAGAGCATCTGGAAAGCGCCCTCGACCGGCTTGCCGCCCTCTATCCCAACGACCCCGAGCTGCCGAAAGGCTATTTGAGCCGGGCCCTCCTGGAGAAAAAATCGTGCCGGAATGCTTCCGCCCGCACCCTCTTTGAAAAAATCCAATCGGAGTTCCCCGAAGCGCCCGAGTGCCAAACGGCCCTTTTCGAAGAAATCCACCTGGACTTCCATGAAAAAAAATGGGGGGAGTGCAAAGCCCGCTGTATCGCCTATCTCGACCTCTATCCCGAATCCGACCGGGCCCCCTTCGCCTGGCGCTTTCTCGCATCGGCTTCGGCCAACCTCTGCAACGCTTCTCCTACGGACCCCCTTCGAGAGCAGCTCGTATACGATCTCGATCAATTTTTAATGCAAAAAGGGGTTCTTGCGGAAGGAGAAAGGGACAAATGGCTCCTGTTACAGGCCAAGACCTGCTACGACTTGAAAAGATACCGCGAAACGATCTTCCGGCTGGAAAAGCTAACTGAGAGCGGCAATGCGCACCTCCTCTTGGCCCTTTCGGTCCGAGACGGACTGCATGATGTAAAGCGGTTTTGCATTGAGGCCGAAGCGGCCCTCTCTCTCGGCGCAGACCTGCTCGAGCCGCCCGCCATCCATCTCGCCCTCTTCAACGGCTACCTCGATCTGGGAGAATCGGCCCTGGCCGCGGAGCACCTCTATCAGGCGTCGCGAGGCATGGCGGTTCTTTCGGAAAATCTCCTCTGGCTGGCCGACTACTATGAAAGGGAGAACATCCATCCGGATCGGGCTGCTTATGCCTTAGAGACATTTTTTGCTGCGAACGGGATCAACCCCTCCGAGCTCGAAGAAGATTCTCTCGCCTTCGAAAAGGCGCTTGTCAAGCTCGCCGCCCTTTACGGAAAGGGGGGCGATGCCGCCAAACAGATCTCTCTTCTGGAAAGCCTGAAAAAGCAGCATACCGCCCACCCTTCCTGGGGCTGGCAGGAAGAGAGCGCGGTAGAGCTGCAGCTGGCGGAGCAGTATGAAAAGATAGGGCAAAAAGAGCGGGCGCTCGGACTCTACGACCGGCTTGCGGCCAAAAGCGCTACGCTCCGGACGTTTGCGAGCGCAACGGGTGCCTTAAAAAGCGCGCGGCTTCGACTCGCGAAATTCGGTTCCCTTCCAAAGCCCGATCTCGCCAACGTCCTTTCTTTGCTCAAAACACTTTCGCTCCAAAAAAATCTTGCGAACGAACCGATCCATCTGGAGGCGGCCCTCGAGTATGTCGATCTTCAAACCGGACTGGAAAAAGAAGAAATGCGCCTTGAAAAAAGGCTGGCCCTCCTCCGCCTGGCAAAAGAGAACTTCGAGCAAGAGGAGGACCTCCTCTCTCGCGACTACCATGCAGGAAGGTCCCAATCGCAAGAAAAAGACGCTCTCTACCGGGGCTATCTAACCCTCTTCCAGGCCGAGATCTTCCATTGCCAGTCTCTTTTGAGCCAAGAAGAAAAGGAGAGGACTCTGCTGTTGCAAAATGCGAAAAAGCTCTATGAAGAGATTTTACAAAGCCCCCCGACGGACTACCTGGCCGCCCGGGCGAAGAGGCAGTTGGAGCAAATTGCAGAATGATGAGCAGTCAACGGCGTCTTTTTTGTACCTGCGTCTGTTTTTCTCTCTGCCTTCACGCTTTGATGCTCTATCTTTTCCAGGCCCATGCGCTCTGGTTTTCTCCGCCTCAGGGAACGCAGCGACCGTCCGTCTCTCATGAAATGGCAGACAGACGCCAGATTTTGAAAGAAGTCTTTGAAAACCTGGCCCATCCTGCGCCCGCGCTTGCCTTGGTCCCGCAAAAAGCTGAATCCTCCTTGAACCTGAAGCCAAATTTGGCATTCCTCGAAATCCAGCCTCCGGAGGCGCCGCTCCGACCCTTTTTGCTTCCATTCCACCCATCCGAACTCCTCGCCAGCAATAACTCTCTGCCAGGTCGCCTCTCTTCGCCGCCATCGTCGCTCCACCCCTTTTCCGTCGACGCTTCCCTCGCCGCCTTTCTCCCCCCTTCGCCCAAAGGAACCGAG
>DAIDLB010000111.1 GCA_027449725.1 Chlamydiota bacterium | reverse complement strand
GGAGGCGGACCTTCCCGAGTTGACGTCGATCGTGTACATCGCTTCCGTCCGGTCGAAATAGAGGTAGCCTCCCGACGGCATCCAAATCTTGCGGCGCACGGCGCGGTCGATTTCCCTCTCGACATTGAACCTCTCGAACATCGGCATCTTGTCGCGGTAGAACTCGATTTTTAGAGGGTGCTCGGCCTCATATTTTTGGTAGAGGTGTTTGCAGCGCTGGAAGGTCGCATAGTCGTCGGTGAGGAGCCGGTCGTATTTCTTGTCGACGCAGGTCAAAACAGCCTTTTTGATCAAATCCGACTCTTCGAAAAGGAGCGCCGGTCCGTTTGTCTTGTGGAATTTCTCGACGATGGAGACCCAGGTGTTATGGAGGTCGGTCGCCTCGTCGATGAGCATCTCGGGCGTCGCCTGCGCGCTGGCGGTGCGGCAAATGAGCCCCATGTCTTGCGGCATCTCAAAGGAGCGGATCAGTTTTTTGAGGCGGTCTCTCGATCCCTTGTCTTCGATTTTCCTCGAGACGCCCCGGTGGGGATTGTTGGGGAGGAGGACGAGATAGCGCCCGGCGATCGAGACGTTGGAGGTGAGCCGCGCCCCCTTCGTTCCGATCGGCTCTTTGACCACCTGCACTAACACCGGCTGGTCGTTTTTCAGGAGCTGGGAGATGTCTTTGGCCTTGGGGCTCGAATCCATCTTCGAGATGTCGTAGTCCAAATCGAAATCCATGTCGAACATCTCTTCGAATTTCTTCGTGTTTTCCAGGATGTCGCTGATGTGGATAAAGCCGTTTTCCCCTTCGTTGATGTCGATGAAGGCGGATTGGATGTTGTGCAGAATGTTGGTGACGCGGCCGCGGTAGACGTTTCCCGTGATCTGCCGCGACTTTTTCCGGTCGACGATCAGGTCGTGGAGCTGTCCGTAGCGGAGGTAGGCGTATCTGGTCTCTTTCGATTCGACATTGAGGAGGATTTCGTGCATGATTTCAATCTTTTTTTAGGTTAGTGTAAGCCCTTTAGCGATCTTTTTCCAGTAAAGTTAAGGCTTTCTTTTAACTAGTTTGTCTTGAAGGATTTGGATGAATCCTTCGCTCGCCACGCGAATCGCCTCGCGGATTCCGCTGGAAAAGGCTTCGGGGGAGGAGTAGCCGTGGCATTTGATGACGACGCCCTTCACTCCGCAAAGGAGGGCGCCCGGGTATTCCGCGTAGTGCAGGTGGCGCTGCAGATCCTGCAAGTGCTTTCTCATGTGGAGCGCCTCGTCGCCGGAAAAATTTTCATTGATCCTGTCGAGGATCAAATTGGCAAGCCCTTCCGCAGTTTTAAGGAAGATGTTGCCGCTGAATCCGTCCGTCACGAGCACATCGACGTTGCCGTCGAAGACGTTTTTCCCCTCGATATTTCCGGCAAAGCGGAAGTAGGCGTTCGGTTCTTTGGAGAGTTCGGAGAGTTCGTGGTAGGCCATCCTGAGCTCAGAGGTGCCTTTTAGCGCTTCGCTCCCGATATTGAGGAGTCCGACGGAGGGGAGAGCCTGGCCGCGGGCGAGCTGATAGGCGGCGCCGATCTGGGCGAATTGGATCAGGTGGGCCGCCTTGCACTGCAGGTTGGCCCCGACGTCGAGGACGGCGACCGGACTTTTTTTTGTCGGAAGCAGGGCGAGGAGCGCCGGCCGCATCAGCCCGGGCAGCATCGAGAGGCTCATCTTGGCGTAGGAGACGAGGGCTCCGGTGTTGCCGGCGGAGACTAGGGCGTCGAGTTCTTTTTCGCGGAGCATCTTCAGTCCGACGCAGAGCGATGAGTCCTTCTTGCGGCGGATGGCGGTGAGAGGAGGGTCGTCCATTTCAATTGTTTCGGACGCGGTCTTGTACCGGAGGGAAGTAGATGCTTGCAGGCGCGGGTGACCGATGGCAACCAGTTTGACGTTTGGCGGTATGGAACCTGCCAATTCATCGGCTGCCTGCAGAAGAAGTTCTGGGGAGCTGTCGCTCCCCATGATATCGATCCCGATGCGGATCTCAGGCCTTCTCAACATGGATAGCCCGGTTCCCGTAGTGGCCGCAGCCCGGGCAAATTCGGTGGGGCATGCGAGGACGGCCGCAGTTGCTGCAGGCCGACAGGTTTTGCGGTTTTTTAGCGTGGTGCGAACGGCGAGAATTTTTCTTCGCGTTCGAGACGCGGTTGCGTGGGACTGCCATTGTAGTTTACTCCTATGGGTACTTGAGGTCGGAAAATGGAAAATATGGTTCCGGGGCGCCCGGCGCCTCGGGATGTTTTTTTAAAAAGGGGGCGATGGCCGCTCTCTCTTTGCATCCGCCCGGGCACTCCGCCGTTTTCGGCAGTTCGATGAGGAGCGCTTCCCGAAGGGGCTCTCGAAGATCGAACAGACCTGATTTGAAGGAGGAGAGAGGCTCTGCATGGTAAAAATTTTTGATGGCGAGAGGGAGGGGGAGCATCTGGTTGCAGACCGAACAGGGCATGCGTGCGATTGTGGAGGCGTTGAGGTGGATCACCAGCTCTTCCTCGGCAAGGTACGCTTCTCCGGAGACTTCGACGGGGTCTTGAAAGAGGAGGTCGGTCTCGTGGATGTCGAAAAACTCCGGGGACAGGATCATCCCGAGCTTTTGGACGGTCCCGCCTTTCAGGCGGTCGATATAAAGAATGAATGCGTCAGACATAGGGTTCTGCAAATGAGACGAGTTTATTCAAATCGGGAGATAATATCCAGTGCTAACCTCTCGGGTAGCCCAAATGGGCCTTTTTCCACTCATAGACAACTCTTTCCTTGGTGTCGGGATCGGACCGGACCTGGATGGAAATATAGGGATAGGGGTGGCTATTGTCCCCGTCGCGTCCCTCGTGGGCTTGGAAGAGCTGAATAAAAATCTCCTGGTTCATCCAGGGAGGCGTGGAGACCCGCACATCTTTTTTTTCATAGCGCTGGAAGAGGGCCCCTTTGTAGTAGTCGAGGAGGATCTGTACGACCTCGAGCGGCTTTTCCTCAAGCCCTTGGACGTAAAAGTCCACTTCGGCCCCGATCTGGTGTTTGGAGACAAGGTTTTCTTTGGAGGGATCGGAGTAGGTGTTGTGTTTCGGGCAGCGGTGGCCGCAGGTGACAATCACTTTTTTTCCGGTTTGTTCCTGCACGAAGTTCAAGAGGTCGATGAGGATTGGATAGACGGTCTCTTTGCCGCGGAGGATGGGAAGCCCGTGGCGGGTCGAGCCTTCGCAGTCGGAGATCGGGGTTGCCGGGTCGGCGGGATTGGGGATAGGGGGGTGGGAGGGGTCCCCCTTGCAGCGGAAGAAGTCGCGGGTGATCCTGGGTGCGCTCCGCTCCCAGGGGTAGGGGCCCCTTGGCGTGTGGGCGGGAGGAGAGATGGCGGCACTGTATTCTCCGTGGGCGCGGTAGATCGGCTCTCCCTTGCAGTTGCGCCTCCGTATCTTCTCATTTTCAGCGCTCTCCGGTCCAAAACACCCCGAGGCGAAGAAAAAGAGGATAGCCAGAATCGCAAAACGGTCGATTTTTGCTCTCCAATGTGTATAGTCCCGAATGAGGTGGCAAGGCATGTCCGAACCGATGCTGCGGCAAAACGGATTAAAATATCAAGAAGAGCCGGGGAGAGTCAACTGCAGGGAGTTTCTCGAAGCTCTCGGCGCAGGAATCTCCGAGGGTATCTTGTTCTTTCATTTTGATGGCAAGATCGCCTATCTCAATGAGAGCGCAGCCTTCTTTCTGGGAGCTCAGAGGTCTTTTTGTCTCGGCGCCGATTTTTT
>DAIDLB010000110.1 GCA_027449725.1 Chlamydiota bacterium | reverse complement strand
TTTCCTTCGATTTCGGCGGAGAGGTTTTTAATTTCGATCATAATTAACCCACAGAGTTTTCTAGTTTCAGCGCGAGGAGCTTTTGCGCCTCGGCGGCAAATTCGAGCGGCAGCTCGCGGATCACCTCTTTGCAAAAGCCGTTGACGATCAGGTTGATCGCATCTTCTTTCGAAATGCCTCTCGTCTGCAGATAAAAGATCTGCTCTTCGTTGAGGCGCGAGGTCGTCGCCTCATGCTCTACTTCCGCCGACTCGTTGCCCCCGTCGATATAGGGGAACGTGTTGGCCGAGCAGCGGTTGCCGACCAGCATCGAATCGCACTGCGTGAAGTTCCTCGCTCCCTTGGCCTTGGGAGAAATGAAGACCTGACCGCGGTAGCTATTGCTCGATTCATCGGCCGAGATCCCCTTTGAGATAATGGTCGAGCGGGTGTTTTTTCCGATGTGGAGCATTTTCGTGCCGGTGTCGGCCTGCATCTTGCCGTTCGTCAAAGCTACGGAATAAAACTCGCCGACCGAATGATCGCCTTTCAAGATGCACCCGGGATACTTCCAGGTGATCGCCGCTCCGGCCTCGACCTGCGTCCACGAGATCTTCGAATGGGCTCCGGAGCAAAGGCCCCGCTTCGTCACAAAATTGTAGACGCCCCCCTTGCCTGTCTTCGGATCGCCTGCATACCAATTTTGCACCGTCGAGTACTTGATCTCGGCTTTTTCGTATGCAACCAGTTCGACAACAGCAGCGTGGAGCTGGTTCGTATCGAAAGCGGGAGCCGTGCACCCTTCGAGATAGCTCACGTAAGACCCTTCCTCCGCGATAATCAGCGTTCGTTCGAACTGCCCCGTCTCTTTCTCGTTGATCCTAAAGTAAGTGGAAAGCTCCATCGGAGAGCGGACCCCTTTCGGCACATAGACAAATGAACCATCGCTAAAAACCGCTGAATTGAGGGCCGAAAAGAAGTTGTCGCCGATCGGGACGACCGATCCCAAGTACTTTTCCACCAACTCCGGATAGCGCTTGACCGCCTCGGAGATCGAACAGAGGACGACACCGGCCTCTTCCAGTTTTTTTTGGAAGGTCGTCCCCAAAGAAACCGAATCGAAGACCAGGTCGACCGCCACATTCGTCAGCCGCTTCTGTTCATCCAGAGGGATGCCCAGCTTCTCAAAGGTCTTCAAGAGCTCCGGATCGACCTCGTCAAGGCTCTCCAGCCTCGGCTTCGTCTTCGGCTCGGCATAGTAAGAAATCGCTTGATAGTCAATCGACGGATACTTGATATTCGCCCAAGCGGGCTCTTTCATTTCCAGCCACTTCCGAAACGCCTTCAACCGAAAGTCCAAGAGGAACTGCGGCTCCTCCTTTTTAGCTGAAATGGCGCGGATCACATCCTCGTTGAGTCCTTTAGGAAAAACATCCGACTCAATGGGAGTGATAAAGCCGTAAGGATACTCTTTTCTTGAAAAGTCTTGGGCGCTTGTCATAAGTGGAAAGAATGGTAACTCATTAGCACTGCAATGTCAACGGAAGGCTCGCAATATTAAAACAATTTCAACTATAATAAAATTAAATGAGGAATTATATGAAAAAACAACTCCCGATTAAATCTAAACTCGAGATCGCAGAAAAGATTGGAGAAATTCTTCATTGCCTGCATACCGGGCAGCGCTCGGCTGCGGACCTCTTGATCGAAGAGGTGAAAAGCCGGTCGCTTTTTCTGGAAGACCCGATCCAGCAAGATGTTCTGATTTTTGCTGAATCGGTGCAGTTTCAGGCGAGCTATGATCCCTGGCACCGGGTCAATGAAGAGATCCGGAGGTCGGCAGACAGGCTGATCGAAGATCTCGGCTTCACCCCTCCAGTCTCTTAGCCGTCAAAAACGGCAATCCGCTCTTCCAGCGCCTGAAGATATTCGGGATAGATTTCATGCAGTTGCGCCTTGAAAAACTCGGCGCGTCCGCTCTGCCAGAGAGGCGCAAGCTCTTTTAACTGGACCGTCATCTCCGCTATTCCCTCTTCCAAAGCTTCGCAGACAAACAGCCTGTCTAAATCTCCCTCGGTGCACTCCCCTTTGATGCACTGTTTGCCTTGCATACATTGAGCGCACTTCAGCCCCATGATCTCCTCCAGTTCCTTCGCAACCGTTTTGACGGAAAAATGCTCCCCTTTGGCGACACTTTTGCTCAGGTCGCTCGGATAACAGTAAAATCCATTGCGCAAACTCACCAAAATCGCCGAAGCAAGACCTTTTTCAAACCCCTCTCTTCCAAATACCGACCCAAGAAAGTTTAAATACGCCTCCCGTTTGACCGGACTCTTGATAAACTCTTCGTCTACTGCATTGTCAATAGGATATACCGAATGGAGCCCCTCTTTGTTTCTGGCAAACATCAGATTGCCCAGGTTCGATCCTTCAGAGTCGATTGCAAGCAGAGAATCCTCGGCGCTGGAGAGCTGGAGCAAACGGTCCGTATTTCCCAAAAGCAAATCGAGAACTGCGATTTCTCCAAACAGGCGGAACAGATGCTGTTTTTGCTCGATGTCCATGTCCTTGTATTTAAATCTGGCAAATTCACCCAGATTTTCCCCGTTCAACCTCTCCAAAACAAGCAGCTGTCTCCCATGGATTTTGATGGAAGGGTCCAACGAAGACGGGATCAAGTGAAATGATCTTTTTAATTCTCTCGCAATCAGACTGCGAAGTTCTTCCACTTCTTCCTCGCTCAGGTCGCCGTACCTAAATTCGGCCGGATCGGCTTCATGCAATTTTTGCTCGAGGGGTGTTTGGATTTCATCCCGATTCTTTGGTGTATTTCGATATACCTTAAAAAAAGAATCCAACAGAGGCGGAATAGGCGCCGATGAACCGTCCAATTCTTCAGCAATCATTGCATCCAGTCTTTTCAGCAATCCAATCGAATCCATAGAACGGTTGCGCTGAAAATCGTACCAGATATTTTCAGGAATCGAGAAATGAGGCTGTCTCATTGCCGAGAGAAATGCTTCATAAACCATATACCCGGCGGTCTCTCTTTGGTCCGTCCATTTTAAAACGTAAGCCACCCACGAGTTTTGCTGCTGTCCCGGATTGGGATATCCCACGAGCAGCGTCGGACCGAATTTTCCCACAGACGACTTGCTCGCAGGAGCCGATTCGATCCTTAATGTTCGGCAATCCTTTAGAATGGAATCGCGGATCCAATTCAACTCCTGCATCGATCGGGCCATCTCGATCCATGAAACCATTTGGTCTGACACGGCCCTCGGCAGAGTTCTTTGGATAGGCGATCTGCAACATTTTGAAAAACAATCCTTCAAATTCTTTTGCGCCTGACTAAATGAAATCCGCTGGTCCTGCACAAACGAATTCCACGTCGATTCGAGCTTATCGATATATCCGGGCCGCTTTTTTTCAGCGCCTATTCCTCCGGACAACTCATTTTCAAGAGTGATCAAGCGTCCCAGCCTCGACGACGCCTTAAGGGCTTCATTGATTGAAATAAATACTTTACTATCCCTTTGTATGGGCGCGCTCATTGATCCTCGTTATGTGATTGAAAAAAACTTAAAATGATTCGCTAATTCTTGAAGTTCCGTGCTTCAACTCTGGCAATTCCAATATTCTCTCCGTCAATTCATGGAGCTCAGGCATGTCATCCGCCGTTGCTTCTTTGATCTTGCTCATAAGATCGCCAAGATCGATTGAATTGCAGCCTCTAGGCGCTGTATCCGCAAGGCGGCGGACGGCAGCTAAATTGTCATTGCTCACAGTTTCCGTAAGATAAAGGACCTCGTCCAACCAGGCGACGAGCTGCTCAATTTTGGGATCTATTCCCATCGATTGAGAATACGCTGCTGCAAACGTTGGGAAAATCTCCATGATAAAAAACCTCCTAAAAAATAGACGGTAGAGGCTACTCGAAAAGCGTCTATTCATGCAATTTTTTTCGAAAAGATTGTCCTCAATCTACTCTGCTTGCTAAACTCTGACGCATTTTCAACCAAAATTTGGTGGTTTTATGAATCCTTTGCCTCCCGTCGTCTATCACAGTCTCGACACATCCGACTTTAAAGCCGCCTCCTGCCCCGATCTCGCTCTGGCGCTCTTCATGAACAAATCGATTGAGGCGATCGCGGAGGGAATTCAAAGCTGCTGCTCTCCGCAATCGATCTTCAGCCGCACCCTTTCTGCCTGCTTCGGATCGGCGCCATCTCTTCGCGACAGCTGTCCGGAACTGAACCAAACCCTCACAGACTACCAAATTTCGCCGCTCCATTTGGCCGCGATGAGCCAAAATCTGGATGCGGTCTCCCTCTTGGCCTCCCGCGGCGCTCATCTCGATGCGACAGACGTTCACGGCTTTACCCCGTTCCATCACATGGCGCTCCAGGGCAATCTCGCAGGACTCAAACTTCTCGATTCGCTTGGGGCAAACACAGAGCTTCGCACTCACGACGGAGGCTCCGCCGAAGACTTTTTGAGGTACACGGCCCCTTTTAGAGATCCCGCTGAGTGGAAACTTCGGAAAGACGCCATCCGGGCGCATCACGAGATCGACCCGGTTTGCCTCAAAACGACAATCGCCCTTGTAGACTCTCCGGTCGCGCCGCCCCAGGTACTGGCGGACTATGTCTGGAATTTCCGCGATGCATCTGCCGGCGATGAGCTAAATCCCCTCTTCAATCAGCATCTGATGGAAAGCCATAGAGCATTCGTTCAAGCACCCCCGCGGCTGGAAATCAAGCAGAACGACGCGATCTCCTCATGCGGCCTCTTTGCCTACGATCCCATTCCCAAAGGAGCCGTGATCGGTTATTATGGGGGCGAGTTCTTTTCCATGAGTTTTGGACAAAATGTGTATGGCAAGAACCCCGAAAGCACAGAATATAAGATGCTCGGGACGATGCCGATTTATGGAGACAAATACCGAAGCCCGGTCGCAATGGCGAGCGACGGCTTTCCAAACTCCGTTTTCATAGAGCTGAGGGATACTGATCGCGGCGTTCGAGGATTGCCTTATCAACCCGTCCTTATTGCGACGCAAGACATTCAGCCCGGACAGGAAATCCTGGTCGATTACGGCAAGCGCCACAACATCAAAAAGGGAGGACATATTGAACTGGAAAAAGAAGAAATAATCCGCTACTTTTCAAAATCTACAATCAATTCTTTATTAAAAAGCATCCGTTCCGCTACTTCCTTGAAAACAGCCGATCAGGCATTTACGGTAATCGATTTTATTTCGAAATTCACTTACGCTTACCGGTCGCCCGTAGCGCTTAAACTCGTGCAGACGGAAACCGGTCTGAAAAACCGAGATTTAGAGCGCCTCGACGAAGCGTTTGATTACGCCCGGTCGATCGCAAATCTATAACACTCCCATCTCAGCTGCCAATCCCTCTCCAAATCGTTTGGGACAGAGCCGCTGTTTAAAAACCTGTCGTTCGGGATCTCAACGAACGACAGGATCGGCGTCATCGGTCCGAACGGCTCGGGAAAGTTATACCGTGCGCAGGAAGGTTTTGTGAATTTGGGGTCAGCGAGGCAAAGCAAAATTGACCCGACCGAACGAGACCATTGCACTCCGTGCAAGGCGAGTGAGGAGGGTCAATTTTGTAAAGC